>JAFAJR010000100.1 GCA_019236085.1 Candidatus Dormiibacterota bacterium | reverse complement strand
GCCGAGCTGTTGGAGCGCTACCAGCGGATCCAGGTGCTGATCAACAACGCCGGCGGAATCTTCGCCACCCGCCGGATCACCGCTGACGGCGTCGAGCTCACCTGGGCCACCAACCACCTGGCCCCGTTCCTGCTCACCACGCTGCTCCTCGAGCGGATGGTGCAGAGTGCGCCGGCCCGCGTCATCACCACCACCTCGGACGCGCACAAGGGACGGGTGATCCCGTTCGACGACCTGGCCGCCGAACGCTCGTATCGCAGCCGCGGCTTCGCCCGCTACGGGGAGACCAAGCTGGCCAATATCCTCTTCACGGTGGAGCTGGCGCGGCGGCTCGAAGGCACCGGCGTCACCGCCAACGCGGTGCATCCGGGCTTCGTCGCCACGGGCTTCAACCGCAACAACGGCGCAGCCATGGCTGCGATGATGACCCTTGCCCGGCCCTTCGCCAGGTCACCACGGAAGGGTGCTGAAACCCTTGTCTGGCTGGCTGACAGCGACGAGGTGACCGGGATGAGCGGCGGCTACTTCCTCGACAAGCGCTGGGGGATGCCCAGCCGGCCGGCCCAGGATGCTGTGGCGGCGCAGCGCCTGTGGCAGGTCAGCGAGGAGCAGACGCGATCAGCTGCGCCGGCGTAGCCGCGGGCTCGGGCCGCCTGCCGCGCCGCCACCAGGGCTTGCGCCGCCACTCGAGCTCCGAACGAAGCCCTGCGTTCTCGGTGATCGTCTGGTGCAGCACAGACACCAGCTCACGTTCGCGCTGGTGCGCCGCGGCCTTCTCAGTGCTGCGGGTGACACTGAGCGTGCGAGTCCGGTCCATCCATGCCGCCACGTCCTGGCGCAGCTCGACGATGCGCGTGTCCCGCTCGGCGATCTGCTCGCGGAGCCGGATGACGTCGACGAGGTTGTCCAGCGCCAGCGCCCGCAGCGAACGGAGCGTCACCTCGTCGCTGCCGGGGACTGCGTCGGGAACCCCGAGCGTGCCTACCAGGCGGCCCAGGACTTCGATGACACCGTCGGTGGTGAGCTCCGCATCCTCGCGCGGCGACGGTGGGGCGACGGCCTGCACGGCCATGGGCGACCTCCTGCAATGACGTGGAGTGGAACGATGAGGTGGCGAGCGCAAGCGTACACCCGCCTGTCGCGCCGTGACGCGGTCACTGCGCTATGAGGTCGACCTCCCAGTCGCAGTCGTCCTGCGTCGACACCGCAACGGTGTAGCCGCTGTCCGAGCTTGAGCGATGCACCCCGGGCTCGTTCTCCGAGGAGTTGGGCGCCCCGTCGAAGTTGAGGTGCACCCCGGGACCGGTGATGCTGAAGCTGGTGGCGCAGGCCTGGCTCACGTGGAAGAAGAAGCCGGTCCCGCCGTAGTCGCATGACGGCGTGGCGAGCGTCGCGCTGCCCTGCCCGCTGTCCTGGTGGTAGACCGACTCCAGCACGCAGGGCGTGGGCGTGGGCGGCGGCGGCAGCGCTGCCGTCCATGGCGTTGCCGTGGAAGCGGGCGTGGCTGACGGCGTTGTGGCGGCCGCCGTGGCGTGCGCGGATGGCGTGACCGTGTGCGCCTGCGATTGCTGGGTGAGGCCGATTGCCAGGTCGATGACAACGGCGAGCGCGACTGTGGCTACGCCGAGCCGGATCAGCAGCGTGCGGCGCCCGTGCTGCTCCTGTGTCTCGTCGCCGTCACTCACGGCAGCAGGTGGACCGGGGTGTTGGAGTAGTTGACCACCAATGTGAAGGTGTCACTCGCCACAGCGGGGTTCGACGAGGTGCCTGCGAGGCTGTACTGCATCTGCCAGTAGGCGCCACCGCCACCGGCATAGTTGGTCGGAATGTTCAGCTGGAACAGCAGCCAGCGGCCGTCGTAGAAGTCATTGAGGTTCTTGCCGGTGCAGTTGCTCCAGTCGTTGCCCGACGGCGGTACCGTGTTGATGAGGCTGGACGTGGTGTTCGGCTGGATCTGCGGCGTGGTGGCGCAGGACCATTCGTTGTTCACCAGCAGGCTGTTGGTGGGCGTCGTGTTTCGACTGATGCCCAGGTCGTACACAGGGACGCCCGACGAGGACGTGAACGTACACGGGGCCGTGCCGCCGCAGCTGGTTGCATCCGGGTTGAGGATGCTGATCTGGTTGGGCCCGCTCACGTCGCCGACGTCGAAGACGTAGAAGTCGACTGTCTGCCCCGCGTAGTCGCTGGGCAGCGCGAAGAGCGGGATGTCGAACCCATTCGAGCTGGTCGAGATGATCGGCGTGTAGACCGCCAGCTCGTCGATTGCCGAGATCTCGCAACCCGAGTTGCTGCACTCGCTGTAGGTGCTGCCGCTCTTGGTGGAGAGCTGCAGCGCGTACCCCTTGTGGGCTCGGGAGCACTCACTTCCGCCGCTCTGCGGGTCGTTGCCCTGGTAGTCGAGCATGTCGATGCGAAGGCGGTAGCGCCCCGCGGCGAGGCCGCTGGAAGTCAGTGCGTTGACGCTGTCGAAGATGCTGTACGCTGTGCCGCCCGAGCTCCAGCTCACGGACGCGGTCGGCGGGTTCCCGATGTCAACCCAGCTGTGATAGATGTGGTTCACGATGTAGTTGAAGACTGCGGCGTGCGACGTGGCCGACAGCGTCTGTCCGTTATTGACGTCGGTGACCGACGACACCGCGCCGCTGGTCACCGTGATGTTGAGCGGGTCGACGACGACCTGGCTCAACGGTGTGTCCTTTGTGTGGTCGAAGATGTCGTTGACCTGATAGATCGTGTATTCCATCGCCGAGTACTGATCCGTGTAACTGTTGCCTGAGAAGTCGCCGTCCTCCTCGTGGTAGTCGTACTGACTGTTGGTACCCGGGTTGAAGCCGCCGTCGGGTGCGAACGCGGGGTTGTAGACGCGCACGTATCCCGTGATACCCGACGGCACCACGACCGAGAAGTCATACCCGCCGCGCGTCGGCAGGGCGTTGAAGCCATCAGCCGTGAGCGTGGCATTGGAGACGTCGCTGTTGTTGTCGTGGCTCAGCGCGTGCGTGTCACTCGACGAGCCGTAGGAGGACGGGTTCTCGGTGATGCTCTGCTGGCAGGAGATGTTGCCGTTCACCTGGTATGGGTCATAGGCGTCACCTTCACCGCGGAACGTGCCGAAGCCCTCGGAACGCAGGAAGTAGTAGTTGCTGCCGCTGCCCAGCTGGTCGAGCGAGCTGCCGAGCTGCGCGCCCGGCTGCCCGATGCTGATCGGCGGCAGGTAGAACGCCGTGTCGCTCGCCTGCACCTGGCGGTCTCCGAATCCGACCACGCGAAGGAACGTCGTCTGCGCCCAGCCCTTGATCGTCACAGTGAGCTTGTTGTCAGCGCAGGGATTGGTGGTGCTGCCCACCACGCAGCCTGAGGGATAGCGAGAGTCCGTCACCGTCACGGTGTGGCCGTTGACAGTTCCCTGGTCCGGAAAGCCGTTGCGCGCTGCCGCAGCGCACACCGCAAGATCCGCGGTGTCCGAGGCTGTGGCCAGCGAGCAGTGGGCCACACCGCCGAAGCCGCCCGGCATGTACGGCGCCCCGGCGAGCGCCGCAGCTGCTGCGGCGCGCTCCACGTCGTTGTACGTGAGATAGGACACGCCGGAGTCGACGGCGAGCCCGATGATGGCGAACAGCAGTGTTGCGATGAGCGCGAAGATGACCATGACCTGACCCGCGCTGCGCCGGCGGTGCGACCGCTGCGGGGCTGCGAACCTATGTGGCGTCCTCATGTCACCCTCCCGACTCATACGGAGCGAAACACATCGTCGCGTACTGCGACGTCTGCATGTTGAAGATGCTCAGCGGCGCCGACGCTTTGAAGTGGTACACAAGACGCACGCCGATTGCAGATTCACTCGGATGCGCCTGCGAGCGCAGGTCGAGCGTGTAGTGTCCACCGGACCCCGCCGATTGCAGCGTCCAGACACCGCCCACGAGCTTGTACACATCAGCGGGCTCGCCGGCGTTGTACGTGCCGCCGATGTCAGCGCTGTCGCTGCAGTTCGGCGTGGAGCACGAGCCGGACGCCCAGCAGGGGTCGTAGATGTCGATCTCGTCGAGCGACGACGCGTTCTGCAATCCCTTGGCGATGGTGGCGACGCTGGTCACGATGTCGCCGTCGATGACTGACGGATTGGTGGTCGACGTGCCGCTGCACTGCCAGTTGCCCGAGGAGTAGCCGCAGTCACCCACCTCGGCACCGAGGCGCGCACCGGCCCGTACCGCCTGACCGGCGACGTCGAGGTCGGAGATGAAGACACCGGCGGTGTACACGCCCATGAACAGCGTGAGACACACGGGGATGATGAAGCACAGCTCCACCAGCGACTGGCCGCGTTCGCGTTGTCTGCGTCGCAGTCTCATGTCCCGACGTTCACCTCCGGTTCGAGGCGGAAGGTCTTGGTGGTTGTGAGGTTGAGATGGCCGGAGATGTCGGTGAAGAACGTGTAGGTGTACGAGACCTTCAGCGCCACGAAGGAGCTCTGCCCGGCTGTGATGTCACGCGCCCCGGGCGGCCACGGCGGACACTGCGACGGGTCGCCGGTGGACGACGCGCAGCTCGACCAGGCGCCGGCCAGCAGGTACGCGCCCGAGCTGTTGAAGGCGTACTGATTGGTGCATGCCCCCGAGCCGTCCTCGGAATCCGTCGGTCCGCCCGTGCAGCCGACGCCGGTGGGGGAGGTGCTCGTCGTCCAGACCATGGGCGTGCCGTCGGCATTGGTCTTGAAGCCGTCGCCGTTGCTGTTTGGCACCAGCTCCTGGACGTCGATCTCGGTGATTTTGATCAACGCCGTCGTCGTCAGCCCGGCCGACGCCATCTTGTTGAGCGCTGTGAAGTCAGCGGTGTTGGTGCTGCCGTCGGAGTTGCCCAGCGCTGCCAGCTCGTTGCTGCCGATGGTGGCCGCGTGGTCCACAGCGTTCACGGCGTAGAGCAGGAAGCCGCCGTCGACCATGGCGAAGATGAGCAGAAAGAAGACCGGGGCCACCAGAGCGAACTCCACGAGCCCCTGGCCCCGCTGCCGGCGCCGTTGTGCAGCCGGCCGCCCACGCTGAAACGGCGCGCGCGCCATGCCGCAGAGGATGCCGCCGGCCGTCCGGCGCCGAAGGGCCCGTCGATGCCTCGTGACAGGACCGTCGGAATCTCGAAAGGTTCGGTCCGGTCGCTATTCTCGGGCCATGACGGGAGAGGACCTCGACAAGTATTGCGCCGCGCATGAGCAGCGCTTCACCGACGAGCTCATCGACTTCTTGCGCATCCCCAGCATCTCCGCCGACCCAGAGCACGCCGCTGACGTGCGGCGCAACGCCGAGTACCTGCGCGATGCGCTGCTCCAAGCAGGCTTCCAGCGGGCGGAGCTGGTGGAGACCTCGGGTCATCCCTCGGTCTATGCGGAGCGGATGGTCGATCGGTCGAAGCCGACGGCGCTGGTCTACGGCCACCACGACGTGCAGCCCGTCGACCCGCTCGACGAGTGGGTGTCACCGCCCTTCGAACCGGCTGTGCGCGACGGCAATCTCCATGCCCGCGGCGCGGTGGACGACAAGGGCCAGGTCTGGATGCACCTCAAGGCGGTGCAGGCGCACGTGGAGACACGCGGCGAGCTGCCCCTGAACCTGAAGCTGATCGTGGAAGGCGAGGAGGAGTCCGGGTCGGTGCACTTCGAGGAACTGGTCGTCGCTGAGCGCGAACGGCTGCAAGCGGACGTCCTGGTGGTGTCCGACACCGGCGTGCTGGCTCCCGACCTGCCCAGCTTGTGCACCGGGCTTCGCGGTCTCGCCGCCGTGGAGGTGACGGTGCACGGGCCCTCGCTCGACCTGCACTCCGGGGTCTTCGGCGGCGCGGTCATGAACCCCATCGCCGCGCTGGCTCGCATCATCGCGGGGCTGCACGACCCGGTGACCGGGCGGGTCACCGTACCGGGCTTCTACGACGATGTCCGTCCTCTGAACCAGGAGGACCGCGAGCTCCTGGCCAGGGTGCCGTATGACGAGAGCGAGTTCCTGGCCGAGGCGGGCGGCATCAGCGCCACCGCGGGTGAGGAGGGGTTCACCGTGCTGGAGCGGCGCTCCGTGCGGCCGACACTGGAGCTCAACGGCGTCTGGGGTGGCTATTCCGGCCCTGGCACGAAGACCATCATCCCGGCGTCAGCCTCGGCCAAGATCACCTGCCGCCTGGTTCCCGACCAGCTCCCCGACGACATAGCCCGCACGGTGGCAGCCGCCATCCACGACGCGGCGCCACGGGGGGTGCGGGTGGAGACTCAGATCCAGCACGGTGGCCGGCCGGTGCTGACGCCGGTGCAGCACCCGGCAGTGCAGGCCGCCGCCCGGGCCATGGCTCAGGTCTTCGGCAAGGAGCCGCTGTTCACCCGCGAGGGCGGGTCCATCCCGCCGGTGGAGAGCTTCAGCCGGGTCATGGGCATGCCGGCGGTGCTGGTGGGCGTGGGTCTCCCCGACGACCGCATCCATGCCCCCAACGAGAAGTTCAACCTGGCCATGTACCAGCGCGGCATCAGAGTCCTGGCCCATCTCTGGGACGAGCTCGCCCCGGCGCTGAGCGCCGCCTCGTGAGCCTGATCGAGGGCGTCGCGGGGCTCGAGATCCTGGATTCCCGGGGCAACCCGACGCTGGAGGCGTCGGTGGTGCTGGACGACGGCTCGCTAGGAACGGCGAGGGTCCCCAGCGGGGCCAGCACCGGC
>JAFAJR010000043.1 GCA_019236085.1 Candidatus Dormiibacterota bacterium | reverse complement strand
TGGTGTCGCAGCTCGTTGGCATTTCGGCCCGCTAATGCTAGCGTCAGTAGCGTCATGTATGGCTTCCAGGTCGACCTCGAGGACCCGACACCGCTGCACCAGCAGGTGGCGGGTGAGATCCGGCGGGCCATTGCCAGCGGTGAGGCTGGACCGGGCGAGCGACTGCCCCCAGCTAAGGATCTCGCGGCTGTGCTCGGGGTGAATGCCAACACCGTGCTCCGTGCTCTTCGGGAGCTTCGGGATGAAGGTCTGCTTGAGTTCCGGCGGGGGCGTGGCATAACAGTCGCCGGGTCGGCTCCGGGGAAGAGCGTGATCGTCGGCCAGGCGCGGGAGCTGGTGCGGCTCGCCCGGCACCACGGGTACTGCCGGGAAGAGCTGATACAGATCATCGGGGAGCTGCCGTGACCGCTGTCGAGCCTTCGACCGCGTCTGAGCCGCGCCCGGGCGCTGGCCCCGCATTCCCCGACGCCGAGGCGCTTATCGAGCAGGCCCGGCAACGTCAGCGGCGGCGATGGCGGCGGCGAGGCATTCTGGCTGCCAGCCTCGTGCTGCTGGCTTCGGCAGCCGCAACGGGCGCTATCGGCCTGTCCGGCCGGACGGCGCGCGCCCCGGCGGGAGGCGCGGAACCGACGCCGCCAGGACCGGTGGCTGCCATGCCGTCGCAGGTCGTGGTCTGGACGGGCGACAGGATCGAGGTCGTCTCGTCCCGAACTGGCCGCCTGATCCGCACGCTCGCGACGGACGAGGGGTTGTACAGGGGCTTGCCGACCCTGGCGGTGTCGGATGCCGGCGTCGTCTATTTTGATGACGCACGCGGCACCCGCGAGTGGGTTCGGAGCGTTCCGCTCGCTGGGGGTCCCGTAACCACGATCGCCGAGGGCCGCGTTCCTGCGATCAGCCTGAATGGCCGCCTGCTCGCGTACGTGACCGACACCGACCACCCGACGGGCAGGAATAGGTCCGAGGCCATCATCGTGCGCGACCTGCCAGCCGGCACCCAGAAGAGATGGGCGTTCACCTCCATCGATCCCGATATCAACAGCCTGTCCTGGTCGCCGGACGGCAGGCACCTGGCTTTCGCCGGCCTGACGTATGTAAAGAACGGAACGGTCGCGGTTCGCATCGCCCAGGTGCTCGACACGCGCTCGGGCGGCACGCTGGATGATGCCCGGCGGATCCCGCTTGGCCAGCGAGTCGCCTGGGCCGGGTACCTCACCGCGGATACGGGTGCTGGCCTCATGCTCGGGCCGTATGGCGTGATCCAGCCCGGGCCCGGGAGCCTAGTCGAGGTGGGGGCAAGCAGCGGCCGGATCCTTCGCCATCTGACATCACTGCCATCCCAGGGGCTTGCCACGGGCAATGCGGTCGACGGGGCCGAGGGCACTATCACGGTGGATCGCACCGGCCACTACCTCCTGATCGCCGGCGGCGCGGGCTACGGCGAGATATTCCGATGGACCTTCGGAATGGGTCACCCAGTCAGGGTAACCAGCGGTGCCATCCGGGCTGCATGGGCGGGATCAGGTCGCGAGTAGAGCGGCCGCCGGGCGGCCCGCCACTAACCCCGTGCGGTCCTGGCAGCCCGCGCGCTCTTTCACCGAGGCGGACGACGAAACCACAACGCGGATGATATCCATACCGAACTGGCTGATCTGTCCTCAACGTGGCGCTCACGCGTCCATAATTGATCGTTATGGTCGGCTCACAAGGATCAGGCGCCGGCATCATGTCGCGACCGAAAGGATCGGTTCAGACGGGCCGGGCCGTGCCGAGGGCGAGGTCGAGGGCCTGGTCGAGGCTGAGCGCCGTGCCCGTGGCATACGCCCGCTCGAACTGCTCCTCGCCGAGGGAGGTGCGCACCTTGCCGAGGCTGTCCAGGCGATAGCCCGCTTCGGGTTGTTGCCAGGGTTCTCCCGTTCGCTCAACCAGGGTTTGTGCGGTGCCGTGAAGCTCGGCGGCCCGGCGCCAGTCGGCCAGATCCGCGGCGACACACGCCAGGCCCAAGCTTGCATAGGCGAGACCTGAGCGTTCCCCGCTGCGGCGGCTCATCCGCAGGCCTGTTTCGAAGATGGTCCGCGCGCCCTCGGGATGGCTCTCTTGCCGCAGCACCCAGCCGAGGTTGACCGACACGAACTGGTTATCAGCCCCGATCTCTTGCATCGCCTGTGCGGCCCGTTCCAGGTGAGCCCGGGCGGCGGCGATGTCCCCGGTGAACAACGCGTGAGCACCGGCATTGTTGTACAGCAGGCCGGCCACGAACTTGTCGCCCGACTGTTCGGTGCAGGCGATGGCCTCGGCGAACAGCTCCTCAGAGCGAGCTGGGCCGATGAGATCGCGGAATAGCAGATTTCCCATGAGGCTCCAGCCCAGCAAGACATCGTCACCAAGCTGCCTGGCGCGCTGGACAGACTCCTCGGCGAGGGGGAGCCCCGGCTCGGGCTCGCCAGCGAAGGAGTAGTAGCAGCCAAGTGCCGTGAGGGAATCGATGAGCAGCTGGTCGTCTGCGCTCTGGCGAGCGAACTCAACCGCTTGTTCGCCAAGCTGGCGAGCCATCGCCACGTCGTAGAACTGTGCGAGGATCGCGGCCGTGATCAGCGCCTTCCCGAATACCTCTGGGTCTGCGCGGGTATCGGGCAGGCCGAACACTGGCGTGAGCATTCCGAGGGCTTCCTCGCTGCGCGCACGCACCATCCAGTAGCGCCGGAGCGCGGTCCCAAAGCGCAGGATGAGCGCGGTCCCGCCCGGGTCGGCGGCCGCGTGCGCGGCGGCGCGCCGCAGGTTGGCCAGGTCGGCATCCAGCCGGGCGAACCACCTGCCTTGGTCTGGCCCGGTCAGATGAGGGGTGGCCGCCTCGGCTACACCGAGGAAGTGCTGGGAGTGTGCCGTTGCAACGGAGGCAGCCTCCTCGCCGGTGCCGGTGAGCCGGTCGGCGGCGAACTGGCGGATGGTCTCCAGCAGCCGGTACCGGAAGGCTTCTCCGGTGGGCTCGGCCACGACCAGGCTCTTGTCGACCAGCGAACCAAGAAGGTCGGTGACCTCGAAGACCTCGATGTCGCCGAAGCCACACACGTGTTCGGCGGCGTCCAGATCGAAGGTTTCCGGGAACACCGACAGGCGCCGTAGCAGCAACTGTTCGGCGCCGTTGAGCAGTGAGTAGGACCAGTCGACGGTCGCCAGCAGGGTCTGCTGCCGCGCCAGCGCGGTGCGGCTTCCCCCAGTGAGGAGGCGGAAGCGCTGGTCGAGCCGGTCGTAAAGGGTGCCAAGCGACAGGGAGCGCAGCCGCGCGGCGGCCAGTTCGATGGCCAGCGGCATCCCGTCCAGCCGCGTGCAGACCGCGGCGATGAGCGGACCGGTCTGCTCATCGATGGAAAGGCGGACGCCCTGCTCTTTCGCTCGCTCCACAAATAGCGCGACCGCATCCGAGTCCGTCGCCGGGTCGTCGCCGGATCCAGGAAGCGACAGGGGCGGCACCCGGTAGATGGTCTCGCCGCCGATACCCAGCGGCTCGCGGCTGGTCGCCAGTAGGTGCACCCGCGGGCAGCGGCGCACGATCGCGTCGGCAGTTTTGGCGCAGCCGCCAATCAAGTGCTCGCAGTTATCCAGAACGATCAGCACTTTCTGCGGGGCCAGCGCCTCGCACAGCGTCTCCAGCGCCGGTCGGCCCGGTTGCCTAGCCATCCCCAGTGCTTCGCAGATGGCCGGTGCCACCGCCGCGTCGTCTGACGAAGGTGCCAGCTCCACTAGCCAGACCCCGTCACCGGACCCGTCCAGCAGTTCCGCAGCCGCCTGCAAGCTCAATCTGGTCTTGCCCGCCCCACCGGCTCCGGTCAGGGTGACAAGGCGGCAGGAATCGATCAGGGCACGGACCTCTGCCAGCTCCCGGTCCCGGCCGACGAATGTCGCCAGCTGGGCGGGCAGATTGTTGCCCAGCGCCGGATTGCCGAGCGAGCGCAGTGGCGGGAACCCGGCCTGCAGGCCTTCGACGTCCAGCTGGAAGATCTGCTCCGGGCGTCCCAGATCCTTCAGCCGGTGCGCACCCAGATCGCTGAGCGCCACCCCCGGCGGGAGCGCGCCGCGGACCAGCGCAGCCGCGGTCTCCGAGAGCAGCACTTGGCCCCCGTAGGCGACGGCCGCGACCCGGGCGGCGCGATGGACGTCCAGGCCCACCAGACCGGTGGCCGTTCTCGCAGCCTCACCGGCATGCACGCCCATCCGCACCCGCACCCGCTCCGCGGCGGGCCAGGCATGTGCCTGGAGGGCTTGCTGCATCTCCACCACCGCCGCCACGCACGCCCTCGATGAGGAGAACACCGCGAAGAATGCATCCCCTTGGGTATCCACTTCCTCGCCGCCGTGCGCGGCCAAGCCCGACCGGATGAGGCCGTGATGGTCGGCAAGCACCTGCGCGTAGACGCCTTCGCCCAGGCGCCGCAGCAGCGCCGTCGAGCCCTCAATGTCGGTGAACAAAAACGTGAGAGTCTCCACGCTCAAATCGTAAAAGGCCCGGCCAGCTCCGGCGCCCGGCCAGCCCACAAACCACCCCGCACAGGCATGTTCCGGGCACCCACTTCAGAGCGCAGAACGGGGATTTCGGGCCGGACTCATGACCAAGTGACCGAAGTCAGCGCGCTGCGCCCGAATCGTTCCGCGCGGATAATGATGACGACGATGCCGAGCGCTTGATCGCCACCGCGGTCCTGAGGCATGCAGGTCAGTGGATAACCATGCGACACTGTCACGTCAGTTATTCGGCCGGGGTCACGGGAATCCAGATTATGGGCATCGACGGTTGCCGGAGTATGAGCCGGGGGTTTACCGGTGGCCGGAGCCGCTTCCTGCGATCGCGGTTTCGGGGTGCGACCTGACGACGACGGGAAGGCGGGCACCCGATACTGC
>JAFAJR010000035.1 GCA_019236085.1 Candidatus Dormiibacterota bacterium | reverse complement strand
CGGTGGTCGCGGTGTCGATAGCAACAGAAGGCACTGCGGACATGCGCGCGGTGAGCCGGTTGCTGCGCGAGCGCCTCGAGGGCGGCTGACCCTGCAACGAGACGAGGTCGTCACCGTTCGCTGTGAGCGGATGGTGCACGGCGGAGTCTGCGTGGCGCACTCCGACGATGGCACCACGCTGCTCGTGGAGCACGCGATTCCCGGCGAGCTGGTGGACGCCGTGCTGCGCTTTCGCAAGGGCCGCACCTGGTTCGCGGCGGTGGCGACGGTTCGCGAGCCGTCGCCGCATCGTGTCAACCCACCGTGCCGGTATGTCCCCGAGTGCGGCGGCTGCCAGCTGCAGCACGTGGTCTACGACGAGCAGGTCGCACTCAAGCGCGACGTGGTGCTGGACGCGCTGCGCCGCCAGAAGGTGCCGGCGCCGCCGGACGTCGTCCTGCACCCTGCGACCGAACAATGGAGCTACCGGTGGCGGGCCGAGTTCCATGTGGTTCCGGGCAACGAAGGTGTTGATGACGCGGGGCTGGGCTTCAACCGCTCACGCAGCTGGCGGCCCATCAGCGTCGACGACTGCCTGATCCAGCACCGCGCAATCCGCGAATCGCTGCCCGACCTGCGCGACGCGGTGCGGCAGGGCGGCGGTGATGCGCTGACGGCGCTGCACGTGACAGTCGGCGACGGCGGCGATGAGCTGCTGGTGCGCGGCAAGCCGGCTGCGGCACTGGCGCGCGACGCCGTCGACACCGTGTCGCTGCGCATGCGCAGTCGCCGCCTTGCGACCGACGCGACAACGGAGCACTGGCGCGGCCACACCTATCGTGTTGCACCGGATGCGTTCATACAGGTCCATTGGGCACAGATGGACGTGCTGTATCAGTGCGTCAGCGATGCGCTCGGCGAGGTCCACGGCACGCGGATTGTCGACGCGTATGCCGGCATCGGCGTGCTGCCGGTGCACCTCGCGGCACGCGGCGCAGAGGTGATATGCATCGAGGTCAATCGCACAGCTGCGCGAGCCGGCATGCACAACGCGCAGATCAACGGTGTGGCGAACAGTATTCAGTACCACGCCGGCGCCGCTGAGGACGTGCTGCCGGGGCTGCAGGGACCGCTCGACGCGGTGGTGCTCGATCCGCCGCGAGCTGGGTGCGCCGGCGGCGTCACCGGCTGGCTTGCACTGGCCGGCCCGTCTCGCGTCGTCTATGTGTCATGCGATCCGGCGACATTCGCTCGCGACCTGCACGTCCTTGTCAGCTCGGGACCGTACGAGCTGCAGGGCCTCCACATCGTCGACATGTTCCCCCAGACGTACCACGTGGAATGCGTCGGCGTTCTGCTTCACAGCGATCGCTGAGCGGAGGATCCTGATGCGGTGACGCACGGGTTGGGCGCTGCTGATGACCGGGCGCTGGGGACCTCGGTGCGCGTCGTGGTCACCGACGCTCGCCGGCTGCAGGCAGCCAAGGCCGCCACCGACGCGGTGCTCTCCGCCATCGACATGGCTTGCAGCCGTTTTCGCGATGACAGCGAGTTGAGCCAGGTCAACCGCGGCGCGGGGTCGGCGCACGTCGTGAGCCCGCTGCTGGGGCGGGCTGTCGAGGCAGCGCTGCGCGCCGCGAGCAGCACTGACGGCGACGTCGACCCCACGGTGGGCGGTGCCCTGGTCGCCGCCGGGTACGACGTCGACTTCGAGGCCGTTGCCCCGCACGGCGCGCCGCTCTCGGTGACCGTGCGGCCGGTGCCGGGCTGGCGGCTGATCCGCTACGACCCGGCCAGCCGCACTCTGCAGGCGCCGCCTGGAGTGGTGCTGGATCTCGGCGCCACCGCCAAAGCCCTGGCGGCGGACCTTGCTGCCGCTGCCGCCGCCGCAGCCTGCGGCGAGGACTGCGGCGTGCTGGTGAGCCTGGGCGGCGACTTGGCGGTGGCCGGTCCGGCGCCGGCGGAGGGATGGACCGTGCAGATCAGCCAGGACAGTGCGGCTGGCTTCGACGATGCTGCTGAGCGCATCACCCTGCACGACGGGGCGCTTGCCTCGTCCAGCACCAACGTGCGTCGCTGGCGCCGCGGCGACCTCGAGCTGCACCACATCATCGATCCGCGCACGGGACTGCCGGCGCAGACACCCTGGACGCTGGTCAGCGTGGCGGCGAAGACCTGCGTCGATGCCAACACCGCGTCGACCGCGGCGATCGTCCGCGGCGAACGGGCGCTGGACTGGCTGCGATCCCTCGGTCTTCCGGCCCGGCTGGTCCGCACCGACGGGAGCGTCGAGCGGATCGGCGGGTGGCCTGTGCAGCCTGAGATTTGCTAGCGTACGAATGTTCGCGCAGGAGGATCATCGGAGCGTGCATGGCGGTTGACGAAGCGGTGACTGATACGGCTTCGCAACCACCGTTCGTCCATCTGCACACGCACACCGAGTACTCGCTGCTCGACGGCGCAGCGCGCATTGGGGAATTGGTGCAACGCGCCAAGGAGATGGGGCAGCCGGCGGTGAGCATCACCGACCACGGCGTGCTGTACGGCGCTGTCGATTTCTTCGCCACCGCGAAGGCCGAAGGCGTGAAGCCGATCATCGGCTGCGAGATGTACATGGCGCCGCGCTCGCGCACCGACCGCGAGGCGCGCGCCGACCGAGACCCCAGCCACCTGGTGCTGCTCGCAGCGGATGCGACGGGCTACCAGAACCTCATCACGCTCGTGACCACAGCACACCTCGAAGGTCACTACTACCGCCCGCGCATCGACAAGGAGCTGCTGGCCCAGCACAGCGACGGACTCATCTGCCTGTCCGCGTGCCTGGGCGGCGAGCTGCCGCAGGCGCTGATGCGCGGCGGTGTCGACGCGGCGGAGGGAATCGCGCGGCAGCACATGGAGATCTTCGGTCGCGACCGCTACTTCCTCGAGGTGCAGGACCACGGCATCGACGAGGAGCGCGTGGTCCGTGACGGCATCGTCGAGATTGCGCGCCGCACCGGCCTGTCGCTGGTCGCGACCAACGACTCGCATTACATCGACCCGGGTGACGCTGAAGCGCACGACATCCTGCTGTGCCTGCAGACCGGCGCGAGGCGCGAGGAGGAGAAGCGGTTCAAGTTCGCCGGGCCGCACTTCTACCTCGCCGGCGGCGCTGAGATGCAGCAGCGCTTCGCTGCCTACGGCGACGCCGTCGCCAACACAGTGACCATCGCGCAGCGCTGCAACGTCGAGATCCCCCTGGGACGCAACCTGCTGCCGACATATGCGCCGATTCCCGCGGGACACACGGCGGCCACGTACCTGCGCGAGCTCTGCGAGCACGGGCTGGTCGAACGCTACGGCGACGGCATCACGCAGGAGGCTCGGGAGCGGCTGGCGATGGAGCTCCACGTCATCGAGCAGACCGGGTTCGCCGCGTACTTCCTCATCGTCTGGGACCTGATCCGCGCTGCACGGTGCAACGGAGTGCGCGTCGGCCCCGGCCGTGGCAGCGCCGCGGGATCGCTTGTCGCCTACGTGCTGCGCATCACCGACATCTGCCCCCTACGCTACGGCCTCATCTTCGAGCGCTTCCTCAACCTGGAACGCGTGCAGATGCCGGACATCGACATCGACTTCGACGACCGGCGCCGTGACCGCGTGCTGACCTACGTGCAGGAGAAGTACGGCCACGACCGCGTGGCGCAGATCATCACCTTCGGCACCATGGCGGCGCGCGCCGCCATTCGCGACGTG
>JAFAJR010000021.1 GCA_019236085.1 Candidatus Dormiibacterota bacterium | reverse complement strand
CGAGCACTACACACTCCAGACGGCGCGCGCGGCCACGATTGCCGAATCGACCGGGCGCGGGACCGTTTATCTCACATCGGTATCGAGCGTGACGGTCGCGTTGGCGTTCATCGGCCAGGTCTCGAACCTCGGGACCCCGTTCTTTGTCTTCGCGTTTGTGCTGCTGCCGGCGCTGTTCTTCGTCGGCGTCGTCACCTTCGAGCGCGTGCTTCAGACCTCCAAGGAGGACGGTCTGCTGGCGATGCGCATCAACCGCCTTCGTCGCTTCTAGGTCGACTTCGGGCCGGGACTCGCGAACTACGTCGCGATGCCAGTGCCAGAAGATGATCCGGAGGCAGCGATGCGACAGCACGGCATCCGGGGCGGGCGCTGGCAAACCCTTCTTGCGATGCCGGGCATGATCGCCGTCATCAATAGCGTTTTGATCGGGGTCCTTGCCGGCCTCGCGGCGGGCCGGTTCATCCACCCGCTCTGGGCGTCGACAGTGATAGGCGCTGGCGCGTTCATCGTATCGGCCGTCGCCCACAACCGCCGCCACGCCCGGGTCTTCTGGGCGCCTGAGCCTGCCGAGAGCTCCGAATCGGCCGACCGGTAGCACGCTGCGCTCGGGCTGGTCTTCCGTCGTCCCGCGGGGGGACCGGTACAATGCTAACCGGAGGGCCTCATGTTCGAACTCGACGGTGCCCCGCCGGCACCCTCGCATCCATAGGCCGCGAGATGTCGCCCGATGTGCGGAAGCCCGGCCAGGTGCGTTACCTCGTGTTCTCCGCCTCGCTTCGGGAGGCCTCGCTGAACACTCAGCTCGCTACGTTGGCCGCGACGACCATAGAGGCACGCGGAGCACAAGTGGATCGGGCGTCGATGGCCGACTTCGACGCACCATCCTTCAACGCCGACATGCTGCGTGACAACGGGCCGCCGAGTGGTGCTCGTGAGTTCAACCGGCGCCTGCTGGCAAGTGATGCTTTTGTCATTGCATCACCTGAGTACAACGCATCGATGCCCGGCGTGCTCAAGAACGCGATCGACTGGGTCTCACGATTCGATCCCCAGCCCTTCAATGAGCGGCACGGCCTTCTGCTGTCGGCCTCACCGTCCATGGTAGGGGGCAACCGAGGGCTGTGGTCGCTGCGCATCCCGTTCGAGCACCTCGGCGCTCGCATCTATCCGGACATGTTCTCGCTGGCGCAGGCGCACCGCGCTCTCAATCCCGACGGTCGAATCTCGGATGAGCAGCTGCAGCGCCGCTTCGAAGAGAACATCAACAACTTCATGGACCTGGTCGAAGCGTCGAAGCACTACCCCTGCATCAAGCGGGCTTGGATCGAGTACCTCGGCGAGCATCCAGATCCGGAGGTCGAACGGGTGCAAGCGATGGAGGTGTCAGCCCGCTAACCGTACGTTCGGAACAATCAAGGAATGCGAAATGCGAGGAGCCACGATGCCCGAAGAACTAGATGACACGACGGCCGCTCAGGCAGGACATGCTCTGCTGCGCTGGGTGGTGGACGTCGATCCTGCCGGCGTGACACGCCTTGTCCCCGACCTCGATCCGCGCTCCATTGACGACGCCCGCGCCGCACGGATCGGGCATCTGCTCGTCGACCTTCTGCAACAGATCGACGTTGCCTGAGAGCTCACTGCAAGCTCGAGTCGACCGCTCTCCGTCGATGAAGGGCGCTCCTGGTCAGCAGAGGTCGCTGCCGACGCCGAGGGAAGCGACCTCCTCGCCCCGGGCCCGTCGCCAGGCTGTTTGCTCGGTGGAATCTGCGGCGGCCTCGGCGAACCTTTGAGCTTGCGCCAGCCCGCAGCGGTGGTAGCCGCCGTAGTGGGCCACCGGGCTCCATTCCACAGTCAACGGGGGCAGTTCCTCGGCTTGGCCCTCGAACTGCTCTGAGGCGTAGACGATCCGCCCGCCGACGACAGTGAGCTCGGACTCAATAAACGGGATCTGCTCTGCAGGCACGGAGAAAAAGTCGTCGGACAAAACGGCGAGGTCGGCGTACTTGCCGGGCGAGATGGTTCCCTTCACGTCGGCTTCGCCGCTCAAGCCCGCGCCGGCCACGGTGAACATCTCCAAAGCGGTGGCCCGATCCACGATGTTCTCCCGGTGCTGGAGGTGCGTTCCGCCGATGTCGTACCCGGTCGTCAGCCAGGCCAGCGCCAGCCACGGGTTGTACGACGAGACCCGTGTTGCGTCGGTCCCCGCAGCGACCGTGAAGCCCGCCCCCAACAGCTTGGTGACGGGCGGCGCCCACTCCGCGGCGGCCGCCCCGTACCGGTCCTTGAACGCTTTGCCCTGGAAGTACATGCGGTTCTGAATGGAGATGTTGCCGCCGAGCGCCCGGACCCGGTCGATGCTCCAGTCGCTGATGGTCTCGGCGTGGTCGAACAGCCAGGGGACGCCGAGCGATCCCGCGTTCCCCACGATCTGCTCGAACACGTCGAGGTCCTGGCGGATGGTCTCGTCGTACGTGGCGTGCAGACGGAACCCCCAGCCGTGTTCGATCAGCAATCGGGCCGCGGCCTCCAAATCGACCGACGCGCGGTCGGTCAGCTGGGGGCGTGGCTCGGCGAAGTTCTCGAAGTCGGCCGGGCTCCAGGCCAGGTTCTCGCCCGCGCCATTCGCCCGCAGCCAG
>JAFAJR010000390.1 GCA_019236085.1 Candidatus Dormiibacterota bacterium | reverse complement strand
AAGCGCGATGGCGCCGGCAATCAATAGGACGCAGCGATCGGGCAGCCCAGCGGCGCCCGGCGCAGCAGTTGCGCCGCCGCCGTCCGGTGGCCAGCCGCCGAACGCAGCTGTAGCGCAGGGAACCGACTCGGACGTGCAACCGTGGATCGGGCTCGGTGTCGTACTCGCCGTCGCGGGCATGCTGGTCTGCCTCGCCGCAGCCGCCGCCGGACGCATGCGTCGTCGGTGGCAGCCATCTCGAGCAAGGAGCAAGAACGTCCGGGCACGCCGCGCGGTGCCTGCCAGAGCCTTCCGCTCATCGCGAGCCTCGGCGGCGACGGCCATGTATCGCGCCGCGGGGCACGCGTTTGCGCGGCTCCAGGCGACTGCACTGACGCTATGCTCCAGCGTGGAGTCGAGTGTCCACCGGGGCAGTGCTGTCGTCGCTGCATGGACTCTGGCGTCGACGAGCCGCGCCGGGCGCCGCGTTGCGGCCCAGCCTCATCAGCTGGTGCGCGCCGGGAGCACCGTGCGCGACGCCTTGCGGATCAGCATGGCAGCCGCCGTCACAGCCATTGCCGCACGAGCAGGACGCATCGCGCGAGCCACAGTCGAACGCGCCGCGGCACGCTGCTCAGCGGCAGCGGATCGAAGCCGTCGCGGCGCCTGCTGGTTGGTGGCAACACTGACCGCCGCAGGGCACGCCGCAGTCGTCGCGGCGCGAGCTGGCAGGCGCGATCTGCGAGCAGGCCGTATGGCGTGCCGCCGGCTCGTCGCAGAGATGCGCACCACGCTGAACAACGCCGTCCAGCGGGCGCTCCACCCGGACTTCGGTGGCGCCGTCGCGCTGGCATCCTCGTTGACGCTACCGGGATTCCTCCGCGTCCCGGTCCTGGCACTGCAGGGTGTGCCACTCGTTAGCCATCCCATCTCCGGCAGGTTCCCCGAGGGGTTCCCGCCGGCATGGCAGTCCGACCTCGGCCTCTCGGGCCGAGCTCCTCCGGGCAGACCGCCGCCAGGAGGGCGGCATCCACCCAACACGTCACAGTTCACGTCGAGGCAACGTCCTCCGCCCCAGGTATGTGGGGTTGCTACATCTCCATCAGAAACCAGGAGATCCAAAACAATGGTCAAGACCGCGAGGCAGGTTCTCGTAAGAGGTGCCTTGGCGCTTGGCGCGGCTGCACTGGCGTTTGTCGCCGTGCAGCTGGTCGAATCGCACCATGTCTTCGCTGACACGTCCAACTGCTCGACGAGCTCGAGCAGCGGCAACAGCGGCAGCGGCAACGGCAGCGGTTCGGCAACGTCAGGCAACTGCACCACCACGAGCAACTCGCCCTCGAACAGCAGCCAATCGAGCAGCTCTGCGGAGCAGCACCAGGACTGCCACTGCGATGGTGGGAGCGCTACGGCCAACGCCACCAGCGGCAGCTCCAGCAGCTCCGGCAACTCGGGCAGCGCCACGGCGTATGCCCAGGGTGGCAACGGAGGCAGCGCGAGCCAGAGCATGTCGGGTTCGGGGAACTCCGCGAACACGAGCAGTGCCGGCGTCTCTGACCCGCCAGGTGACCCGTCCGGTGACACGTCCAACTGCTCCTCGAGCGCGAGCGGCAGCAACAGCGGCACCGGCAGCGGCAGTGGTAACGCGTCGTCGGGCGCCTGCTCCACCACGAGCAACTCGCCGACGAACAGCAGCAAGTCGAACACCCATGCGGAGCAGCACCAGGACTGCGACTGCGACGGTGGCAGCGGTACGGCCAACGCCACCAGCGGCGGCACGTCCACCGGGAACTCTGGCAACACTTCCGCCACCGCCTTCGGCGGCAACGGCGGCAGCGCGAGCCAGTCGATGCTGAACAGCGGCAACTCGTGCAACGCTTCGTCTGCGTTCGTCGGGACACAGCCGTCCATCACATGCCCCAACTTCGAGACAGCGGTTGGGGGAGGAGGCCCCGGGGTACCCAGTACCGGGGCGGGAGGTATGAGCCCACTCGGGGCGCTCCTCCTCTTGCTGGGAGGGCTTTCCATAGGTACGGCGGTGCGCCTCAGGCGCACGAGCCACACCTCCTGAGGTAAAGCTCAACGAGGGAGCGGGCTCCGGACCGGGCAACCGGTCCGGGGCCCCTTTCTTTTTTCAGGCTGACGGTACAGTGAGTTCGTGACCACCGCTGTGCGCCGCGCTGAACGGCTCATCGACGAGGCCGAGCTGCTGCGCGCGCGGCTTCGCGCCGCCCCCGAGGGACCCGGTGTCTATCTGCTGCGCGGCGTGGACACCCGGGTCATGTACGTCGGCAAGGCGGCAAATCTCAGGGCCCGGCTGCGCTCGTACTTCACCGGCCTC
>JAFAJR010000248.1 GCA_019236085.1 Candidatus Dormiibacterota bacterium | reverse complement strand
GGTACATCGACGATGGGGCCAGAGTATTCGTCGTCAGTGACACCAACAATCACCGTCCCGTCCGCGGTGGGTGTGGCACCGATCCAGCGGGCCGACGCGCCGGGCACCGGAACCACCACCGCAGCCCGCGGATCACCAAGCTTGCCGGCACGCACCACGATGTGGCTGCCCTTGCTGGGCCGCAAGCGCACCGACGGCGTGATGCGGTCGGCCCAGACTCCTGCTGCGTTGACGATATGCGACACGCGCACCTCGAAGCTCTCGCCACCGAGCGCATCACGAAGCGTCACAACCCCTGCGCCGGTGACAGTGGCTTCGCAATACGTGAGGATGCGCGCTCCGTGTGATGCAGCAGTGCGAGCGATGGCGATGACCAGCCGCGCGTCGTCTTCGAGCTGCCCGTCCCAGAAGAGAATGGCGCCGCGTAGCCCTGCGCTGCTGAGGTTCGGCGCGAACCGCAGCGCTTCCTGCACGCTGATGCGCCGCGGTCCGGGCAGGACCCGGCGCGGCGTGCCCGAGAGCATGCGCATCACGTCACCGGCCCGCATGCCCGCTTCACTGAAGGCGCCGAGCACCGGTCGCAAGCCGCCGTCGAGCGGTGCGATGAACGGCAGAGCGCGGACGAGGTGCGGCGCCGTTGCTGTCATGAGGACGTGGCGCTCCCGCGCCGACTCCCAGGCGACGCCGAATTGCGCCTGCCGGAGGTAGCGAAGGCCGCCATGCGCCAGCTTGCTGCTCCAGCGCGAGGTGCCGTTGGCGAGATCGCGGCGCTCGACAAGGGCAACACGCAGGCCGCGGCTGGCGGCGTCGAGAGCCACGCCGGTGCCGGTGACCCCGCCGCCGATAACGAGCATGTCGATGGTCTCGCCGTCAGCGAGCCGCTGCAGCTCGTCGCGACGCCGCGCTGCGTTGAGCGACGCCGAATGCCGCGTGATCACTCCGGCACCGGTGCGAGGTAAGCGTCGAGCAGGTGGTGCAGCTCTCGCATCACAGCCTCGGGATCGGCCTCACGCTCGGTGACGCGGGCCGCGACGACGACGCTGCCCACCACCAGCTGCAGCATGTACGTGACAGTGCTGGCATCAACTGAACGGATGGAGCCGTCGGCCGCGCCCTCGTCGAGGAGGCGGCGGAAATGCGCGAGTGCCATGCGCTGCGACTGCCCGAGGCGCTCCACCAGGTAGGGCAGCAGCAGGTCGGGATCCAGCTCGATGACGCGGCGCACCACCGGGTCGCCGGCCAGGCGCCGAACGACCGACACGGCGGTTGCTGCCAGCCGCTGGCGTGCCGTGGGCAGGTGCGCCGTCTCGGCCTCCGCGGCCCCGACCACCTCGGTGAACTCTGTGGTGAGTAGCGTCGACCACAGCGCGCCTGCGTCGGGGAACATCCGGTAGACGGTCATGCGGCTGGCGCCGGCCCGCCGGGCGACGTCGGCGACCGTGGTCCGACGGACGCCGACATCAGCGACACACTCACGGGCAGCCTCGAGCACGGCGGCGTCGCTGTGGCGTCGTGACATCTGGCGTCGCAGTGTAACCCAAAATGGGTTTTGGCGGCGATGGGCCGGCACACCCTCGTGGCGACGATCGGGTCGACGGAGGAGCGAGCCGGACAATATTCATAGCCGGCGAGCGACGACTAGACACGAGTCGCAAGAGGGTGTGCCGCCCATCGCCATACCAGCGTTCTCGCGGATAAACTCCGACGCGATGCTGCTCACCGACGCACCGAATCTGCCGCTGGTGATCGGGCTGCCGGTGGCGCTGATGATCGGCGCCGCGGCCATCGGCGTCGCCACCTTCGTGGTGCTGAGCCGCCTGACGCGCGGCTCCCGGTCTAGCTGACCGCCACCAGTTCCACGTCGAAGTAGAGCGTCGCGTTCGCCGGGATCACCGGCGGGTTGCCGCTGGGCCCGTAGCCCAGCGACGGCGGCAGCACCAGCCGGCGTTTGCCGCCGACTCGCAGGCCGATCACGCCCTCATCGAAGCCCTGGATCACCTGGCCCTGGCCGGCGACGAAGGTGAACGGCTGCCGGCCCTGGGAGCGCGAGCTGTCGAACTCCTTGCCCCCTGCGAGCCAGCCGGTGTACTCCACCGTCACGGTGCTCCCAGCCTTGGCCTGGGAGCCGCAGCCCACGCGGATGTCGCCGTACTGCAGCCCGTCGCTGGCAGTGGTGAGCGTCACCGTCTCGTCGAAGCTGTCGGTCTGCGTCGCCGGGCCCGGGGTGGTGCAGGCCGGGGTGGGCGGCGCCACCTGGCCTGAGATGGGCACGGCGCTGCCGCAGGCCGCGACCACACCGGCGCACCAGACACAGGCCACGGTGATCGCCGAGCGCAGCAGCGCAGGTTGCATCGACATCGCCGGCGCGGAATCGTACCGTGGCGACGGTTACAATCGTCCTGCAGCACACACAAGCCAGGAGCGCCAATGGCCAACACCATCAAGGAATCGAAGGGCGTCACGTCGCAAAAGGACATCGAGACCCACCTTCGCTGCCCCATCTGCCACAACCTCATGCGCCAGAACGAGATCGGCGTCGAGATCGCGTTCCGGCATGCGCGCAAGCCCGGCGAGCCGCGGCGCGAGCGCATCATCAAGCACACCAAGAACTGCAAAGCGGCCTGAGGGCCGTATGGCAGTCGAGCTTCCGCTGTTCCCGCTGAACGCGGTGCTCTTTCCGCACATGAGGATGCCGCTCCACATCTTCGAGGAGCGCTATCGCACGATGCTGCGTGACTGCCGCGAGGCTGGCACGACCTTCGGCATCGTCGCCATCCGCGACGGCCTGGAGGTCGGCGGACCGGCGGTGCCGCACGCGGTGGGAACGCTGGCACAGATTCACGGCATCGAGGATCTGCCCGACGGCCGCTGCAATCTCGACATCGAGGGCGCATCGCGCTTTCGCGTCATAACCTTCTCGCTGCGCCACGCGTATCTCACCGGCACCATCCGCTACCTCCAGGACGCCGAGACACCGCTTGACGACGCGGCGTTGCTGGCGGCGCGTGTCAGCAACGCCTTCACGCAGTACACGCAGACCATGCGCACCCTCGGTGTCGACATCGATGCGGCGCTGCTCCCCGACGAACCTGAGCGGCTCTCCTACGTGGTGGCTGCCGCGCTGCGTGTCGAGAACGCGCGGCGCCAGGAGCTGCTCGAGATCGACTCCACGGCGCTGCGCCTCCGCCGCATCCTCGAGCTGCTGCGCCGCGAAGCCCTGCTGCTGCACGAGATGTCCAAGGCCGACGAAGGCAAGCGCCGCGCCGCGGCGCTCAACTGACGCACACACCGATGGCTGGCCAGTCGGATCGCCGCTTCACGCTGCAGGGCCGGACTGCACTCGTCACCGGTGCGAGCCGGGGCATCGGACGGTCAATTGCGCTGGCGTTCGCCGAAGCCGGCGCCACCGTTGCCGTGTGCGCCCGCTCAGCCAACGCCTGCCAGGAGGTTGCAGCCGAGATCGGCAGCAACGGGGGCCAGGCCTTCGCGGTTCCCGCCAACGTGGGCCACAACGGCGATGCCGACCGCGTGGTCCACGAGGTTGTGTCACGCGCCGGCCGCCTCGACGTGCTGGTGAACAACGCCGCCACCAACCCGCAGTTCGGCCCGCTGCTCGACGCCGAGGAGTCGGCCATCGAGAAGATCCTGAACCTCAACGTGAAGGCGCCGATCCGCCTCATCCGTGCTGCGTACGCAGCCTGGATGCAGGAGCACGGCGGCAGCGTCATCAACATGGCGTCGGTCGCAGGCATCAAACCGGAAGCGCTCACCGGTGCGTACAACGCGAGCAAAGCGGCGCTCATCAGCGTCACCAAGACGCTGGCGCGCGAGCTGGCGCCGGCTGGGGTCCGCGTTAACGCCATCGCACCCGGACTGGTCGACACGAAGTTTGCGGCAGTGCTGATCTCCACCGACGCGATCCATGAGCACATCCTCGGGCAGACAGCGCTCGGTCGCCACGCCCAGCCGGACGAGATCGCCGGTGCCGCGCTCTACCTCGCCTCCGATGCAGCTTCGTACGTTACAGGCACCGTGCTGGTCGTCGACGGAGGCTGGACCATCTGACCGGTGCACAATTGCAGATCGGCGGTGCACGACAGCAGGAGGTGTGAGCGGTATGGCAAATGACCAGGGACTGGGATTCCAGCTTTCGCGGCGCGCGGCGCTGTCCGGCGAACGCACGGCGCTCATCTACCGCGACGAGCGCTGGACGTACAGCGAGCTGAACCGCCTGACCAACCGCGTCGCCAACGGGCTGCACGCCATCGGCGTCAACCCCGGCGACCGTGTGGGCTTCCTGGGCCTCAACCATCCGCGCTTCCTCTTCACGCTGTACGGTGCCGCCAAGTTGGGCGCCATCTTCGTGCCGCTCAACTTCCGTCTCACCGGAGCCGAGCTGAGCTTCATCGTCCGTGACGCCGGCCTGCACACGCTGGTGTACGAGGAGAGCTTCGCGTCGATCGTCGACGAGATACGCGGCGACGTGCCGGTGCGAGAGTTCATCACCGGCGGCGAGGCATCCGATGGTGCGCGCAGCTTCGACGAGCTGCAGCACGACCAGCGCGATGCAGACCTCGACTACCCGGTGTCAATGGACAGCGTCGCCTGGATCATGTACACGTCGGGCACCACCGGGCGGCCCAAGGGCGCGATGCTCACGCATGGCAACATCCTCTGGAACAACATCAACTCCTCGCTGGCCTTCGACACGCTGAGTGACGACAGCGCGCTCGCGGTTGCGCCCCTCTTCCACATCGGGGGGCTCAACGTCACGCCGGTGCCGGTGCTGCTCAAGGGCGGCTGCGTGGTCATTGAGCAGATGTTCGAACCGGGCATGGTGCTGGAACTCATCGAGAAGCACCGC
>JAFAJR010000244.1 GCA_019236085.1 Candidatus Dormiibacterota bacterium | reverse complement strand
CGTGCTTGCGGCCGGATGGATGCTGCTGACCTTGGCACGATCGTCAGCCGCGATACCGGCACGAGCCTGAGTCGCGTTGCTCAGGCGGCTGATGTCGTGATGGTCGAGGCGCAGGCGGCGCGGCACCAGGTGCATCGTGATGCAGGCGGGACACACGGCCTCTGACCAGGCATGCGCGGCTCTGCGGAAACGATGACGGTACAGCCAGTATCCGGCTGCGAGGGTAAGCAGCGCCCCGATGACTATCAGCGTCGGCACCTCGGCGCGTTTGATAGCTGTCTCCGCCACAGGTCCGACGACGTAGCCGAGCACCAGGTGCAGCTGGATGAACACCGAGCCGCCCAGCAGCAGCCAGAACAGCGCCCGTTTCGCTGACAGCCTCGAGGTCGCGGTGGCGATGACGGTGAGCGTCCGCAGGCTGGGAGTTGCGCGTCCCACCGCAATCGCAGCCTGACCGCGGTGTTCGAGCGCGGCGCTGGCGCGGGCCAGCCGCTGCGGCGTGAGTCCCACACGGTGTCCCTGACGCTCGATGAGCGAACGTAGCGGACCTCGGGCGGCGAAGAACAGCGCGGTGGTGCCGATCGCGACCACGACCTCGAGCCCCAGCACCGCGAGCCACAGCGGCAATGCGTTGGCTGCCGCGCGCTCGCCGACCAGCAGCATCAGCACATCACCCGGCACCGGCAGCGGCACGCCGGCTTCGATGACGGTGATGGCGCCGAACAGCACCGGAACACCCGCCGTGGTGGTGATGCCGGAACTCATGCGCACAGCCTAGCGGCGCAGCGAGACCGGGTGGCGGCGTAGCGTCCGGCGTCGTGAGCGACACGCCGCCTCAGCTGACCCGTGCGACTCCCGACCCGCTGCCGGAGGATGCAGCGGCCGCCGGCCTGATGTCGCGCACCCTGCGCTCGCTGAGAGTCGACCTGACACCGCTGCGCGAGTCACGAGAGTACCGCCTGCTGTTCACCGGCCAGGGCGTGTCCTTCGCCGGCACCATGGTGACGTACGTCGCGGTGCCGTACCAGGCGTATTCGCTAACGCATTCGTCGCTCACCGTGGGGTTGGTGAGCCTCGTCGAGTTCGTGCCAATACTGGCTATTTCGCTGCTCGGCGGTGCGCTGGCCGACGCGGTCGACCGGCGGCGCATGGTGCGCCTCACCGAGATCGGCATGTGCGTGGTGAGCGCAGGGCTGCTGGTGAACGCAGCGTTGCCGCACCCACGACTATGGGCGCTGTTCCTCGCGGTGGCCTGCGCCGCTGCGCTCGACTCCTTGCAGCGACCCTCGCTCGACGCGTTGCTGCCCCGCATCGTCGAGCCACAGCGGCTGCAGTCTGCGCTTGCCCTGGACTTCATACGCGGCGAGGTCGGGCAGCTGCTGGGCCCGGCACTCGCCGGGCTGCTGATCGCGGTTGTGGGGCTGCCCGGCACCTTCGGCGTCGACATCGCCAGCTTCGCGGTGTCGCTCACAGCTCTGTCACTGATGCGGCGCGTGCCCCCGCCTGCCGGCGCTGAGCGAGTCAGCCTCCGCTCCATCGCTGCCGGGTTGCGCTACGCGGCTTCGCGACAGGACCTGCTCGGCACCTACCTCGTCGACATCAACGCGATGCTGTTCGGCATGCCCACAGCCCTGTTTCCCCAGCTGGCGACGCACTTCGGCGGACCTGCAGTGCTGGGCATCCTCTACGCCTCGCCGGCACTGGGATCATTCCTGGCCAGCGCCACCAGCGGTTGGATCCGCTCCGTGCGGCGCCACGGCAAAGCGATCGCCATCGCCGCCGCGGCGTGGGGTGCGGCAATCGCGCTGCTCGGGTTCGCTTCGGCGCTGTGGGTTGCTGTGCTGTGTCTGGTTGCGGCGGGGGCCGCGGACTGCGTCAGCGGGCTCTTTCGCGCCACTGTGTGGAACCAGACAATCCCCGACGCGATGCGTGGCAGGCTCGCGGGGATCGAGATGCTCAGCTACACATCCGGTCCCGCGCTGGGGAATCTCGAAGCCGGCGTCGTGGCATCACTGGCGGGATTGCGTGCCTCCATCGTGTCCGGTGGCATCGCATGCGTGGCCGGCACCGTCGTGCTGTGCGCTGCGCTGCCGCGTTTCTGGCGGTATCGCGCCTCAGCGTGAGTGGCGGACAGCGATGCTGATGCGCGGTCCCGCCGACGCCACTTTGGGGATCGTGTGCTGCCAGGTGCGCTGCGAGGTGCCGCCCATCACCACCAGGTCACCAGGGCCGAGCGTGAGCCGCAGCTCTGCGGGACCGCCCCGCGGCCTCATGAGAAACCGCCGGGGATGGCCCAAAGACACGGTGCACACCAAGGGATTTCGCACCTCCCTGGCTATGCGGTCGCCGTGCCAGGCGACGGAGTCGTGGCCGTCGCGGTACAGGTTGGCGCTCACCGAGTCGAAGGGCCGCTCATACCGGTCCTCGAGCGCTGCGCGAATGGCTTCGAGCGCCGGCGGCAGGTCCGGCGTGCCGTACTCGTGCGGCCACCGTGCGATGAGCCGCGGGGTGTCCATCACCTTGCCGTACAGCTCCTGCTGCTCCGTTGCCCAGGGAGCGCTCTCCAACAGGTCGGCGAAGAGCGTGTCTGCGCCATGCAGCCAACCCGGGGCGTGGTCCACCCACGCCGTCGCGTCGAGACGGTGCTTGACGAGCGTGCCGAAGCTGCGATCCGGCTCCGGGACCGCGGCGCCGAAGAGATCGCTCTGCCAGACCAAGCCGGTGTGGGTTACCATTCCAGCCTACCCGAGGCTTCGCCTGTGGCAGCGGCGCGCCGCTGACAGATTGCCGCGAGAATTCGGGCGGTGACAGATCTTCCCGAACTGCTCGTTCGCGACGCCGGCGCATGGCGAGCCTGGCTGGAGCAGCACCACGCCAGCGCCGAGGGTGTGTGGCTCGTTCTGCACAAGAAGGGCGGCAGCGTGACGACTCTCACGTACGACGAAG
>JAFAJR010000237.1 GCA_019236085.1 Candidatus Dormiibacterota bacterium | reverse complement strand
GTCGATGAAGAGGATGACCTGGCCTTCGCTCGCGGTCACCTCCTTCAACACCGCCTTGAGCCGCTCTTCGAACTCGCCGCGGAACTTGGTGCCGGCGACGAGCGCGCCCATGTCGAGCGCGACGATGCGCTTGTTCTTGAGGCCCTCGGGAACGTCACCGGTTGCGATGCGCTGCGCCAGCCCCTCGGCGATCGCCGTCTTGCCCACGCCTGGCTCGCCGATGAGCACAGGATTGTTCTTGGTGCGACGGGAGAGCACCTGGATCACGCGGCGGATCTCCTCGTCGCGGCCGATGACCGGGTCGAGCTTGCCCTGGCGCGCTGCGGCCGTGAGGTCACGGCCGTACTTTTCGAGCGCCTGGTACTTGGCCTCGGGATTGGGGTCGGTGACGCGCTGGGCTCCGCGCACCGCCTCCAGCGTCGAATAGACGCGGTCAGCGGTGACCCCAGCGGAGCGCAGCATCTGCGCCGCCTCACCGTGGGGCTGCTGCACGATGCCGAGCAGCAGATGCTCGGTTGACACGTACTCGTCGTGCAGACGGGTCATCTCGTCGAAGGCGCTCATCAAGACTGCGCGCAGCGCCGACCCGATCTGCGGCTCGCCGCCACCCACCTGCTTGGGACGGTTGTCCAGAACCGCTCGGACCCTGGCCGCGAGCACGTCCGGGGCGGCTTCGATGCGCCGCAGCAGGGTGGGCACGAGCCCGTCCTCCTGCTCCAGCAGCGCCAGCAGGAGATGCTCCGGCTCGATCGTGGTGTGCTGCAGCTGCTGAGCCGCCTGCTGTGCGGCGGTCAGAGCTTCCTGGGATCGTTCGGTGAACCTGTCGAGACGCATGATGTCGGGATACCACGGCGCTGCCGCGGCTAATCTATGCCGCGATGCTGAGCCGACGGGGGCGCTGGTGGCTGGTCGCGGCAGCGCTCGCGGCGGTGCTGGGTGGCTCGCTGGCCGCGGTCCGGGTGGAGCTTTCTGGCGGAGCCACGGCCGCTCAGGCCACAACCATGAGCGGCCATTCGCCGACTGTCGACGTACAGCGCGATCCCTGGTACGGCATGGCGTTGTTCGACAGCGACGTGCGCTTCGATGCAGGCGCCCCTGTCTCGCATCCTCCGAACGTTCAGGCCGCCGCCGCGATCCTCGTCGACCCGGACACGGGACGCATCCTCTTTCAGATGAACGCGCACCGGGAGCTGCCGCCGGCCAGCACCATCAAGCTGCTCACTGCCCTGGTGGCGCTCATCAACTTCGATCCGCACCGCACGGTGACCGCGACTCCCGGCGCGCTGACCCAGGCATGGGACGAGAGCAAGATGGGCCTACACCCGGGGGACCGGCTCAACGTCGAGGAGCTGCTCACCGGGATGCTGATGGTGAGCGCCAACGACGCAGCCACCGTGCTCGCCGTTGACACGGTGGGCATGGAGCGCTTCGTGGCCACCATGAACGCGCAGGCAGCGGAGCTCGGCCTGCGCGACACGCATGCCACCTCCCCCGTGGGCCTCGACGATCCGCACATGTACTCGTCGGCATACGACCTCGCGGTTCTGGCCAGCATCGACACCAAGGAGTTCCCGCTCTTCGATTCGATAGTGGCCTCGCAGTACACGGTGCTCCCCGCATCGGCGCTGCACCCCGCGTTCTACCTGGGCAACATCAACCTGCTGCTGAACATGTACCCGGCGACGGTCGGCATCAAGACCGGGTACACGGAAAATGCGGGAGGCTGCCTGGTGGCGGAGGCTGTGCGCGGCGGCCACCGCCTCATCAGCGTGATCCTGAACGCGAACTACGTCTACTCGCAAAGCAGGCGGTTGCTCGACTGGGGCTTCACGCAGTTCGGCCTGCCCGCGCAGTACCCGTCGCCGTCTCCCTCAGCATCGCCGAAGCCGCAGCACTGATGAGATCACTGTTGTCTGCTGGGCGGCAGGCATGCCCTCTCACGACACGAGATCTTCTCGTCGCTCGCCGGAGGAACAATTATCCGGCTCGCTCCTCGTACGACTCTATCGTCGTCGCGAGGGCATGCCCGCCGCCCAGCATCCAACCGGGATCCAATCGCTGATGCGGCTCTCGATACTGGGGAGCGGCAGCGCGTTCAGCGAGTGCGGCTGCAATGCCGCCCACATTATCGACAACCGCCTGCTCATCGATTGCGGAGCTCCTGTTCAGGTCATGCTGACGCGCGTCGGCACCGACGCCACGCAGCTCCGCGCCATCCTCCTCTCGCACTTTCATGCGGATCACACGTTCATGCTGCCGATGCTGCTCGGCAGGTACTGCCTGACAGCGGATCCGGGGCCGCCTGGGTTGATCATCGCCGGCCCGGTCGGGACGCGAGAGTACGTCTCGCGCATCGTGAGCGACGGCTTCGGTCCGCGGCTGCGGCGCATGATCGATGACGCTGCGCA
>JAFAJR010000111.1 GCA_019236085.1 Candidatus Dormiibacterota bacterium | reverse complement strand
GCTGTCGTACGAGGCCAGCCGCCGCCGTATACCTTCCTAACGTCTGCGGAGGCGAAATCATGCACTGCCTCAGCTTGTGGTCTCTCGCCGGCTCGTTCGGATGCGCACAGCCGACGGCGCCTCTGGCACAGCGGTTGAGGGGCTGGGCAGCCTGGGATGGTACGCAAACGAATGGAGCGTTCGCTACGGTGCGGGCAAGACCCCAGGCGTACACTTGGTTCAGTGGCCCGCCTGTTGCAGCGCGTCTCTCCACAGGACCAGCGCCTAGCCTTCTGGCTCGCGCTCGTCGGCTACGCGGCCTTCTCGCTCCTGGACTGGGCAACCACCGCGATCGCGCTGGCCAACGGCGGCCGCGAAGGCAACCCGCTGGCGCGCTCCCTCTACCTTCTGTATGGCTCGGCCGGGCTGCTGGCTTTCAAGGCCGCAGTCGTCGCGGTCATCATCGCCGCCCTCGTCCTCATCCCCCGCCGCGTGATGTCGGAGCGCATAGCCACCTGGGTCGCAATCGCGTTCACGGTCGCCGTCGCCGTCACCTCGGTGCACAACATCCAGGTGCTGACGGCCCTGCAGCACACCGGCACCCCCGGAGGCGGCGCAGGCATTCAGCTGCTCTGAGGCTCGGCGCGGAACAACTCCAGCACCGCGGCGGTGCTGGAGCGTTCCCCCGCAATCGTGTACCCCGGCCGTGGCCCGTGCGCCGGGGTTGCGCAGGTGACCATGCCCGGTGGGGTCTGCCTCGACAAGAAGCAGACGCCGCACCTGTAGTGGTGCAGATGCTTCATTCGGCCTGATGCAAAGGTGTTGTGAATCGATATGGGCCTGTGCTACAAATCACGTCAGGCGGGTCAAGGGGTGCGCTCACCCCAATATGGGGCAGGGGTGACGGGGGAAGCGTGTGGGGCTGTCGTCGGGCATGACAGGGATGGGCGTTCTCCGTGAGTCCGCGGGCTCGGACGCCGAAGTCTCTTCGGTGCTCATCTGCGAGAACGATCCCGTGATGCGGTCTGCGCTTCACGAGCTGCTCGATACCGTGCCGGCGATGAACGTTGTCGGCGTAGCTACCGACGCCGAGGAAGCATCCGAGCTGGCACAGCGCCTGAACCCTGACGTCGCGCTGCTTGACGTCCGCATGCCCAAGGGCGGAGGTCCGCGCGCTGCCCGATTGATCCGCCACAACTGCCCCGACGTCCGTCTGGTGGCGTTCACCGCGTACGCCGACAGCGCCGTCGTCATCGCCATGCTGCGCGCCGGGGTCAGCGATTACCTCGTCAAGGGGGTCGACGACGACAAGCTCGTGGAGGCGCTGCGGCGCAGCGGGCGTGGGGTGATCGGTCTATCGCACCTCGAGCTCTCCGAGCTGGTGTTCGACCTGGTGGAGCTGCTCGAACATCCAGACGAGAAGCTGGAACCGGTCTGGGCGGCCGGACGCGGAGCCACTGGGTGACAGCCATGAGGAGTGCTGTGACGCTCGATGTGGCGGAACTGACGCGAGGCCAGGGCCGGCGCGACGCGGACAGGTCCCTCGCGCTGGCGGCGCTGTCGTCCAGCCTGGCGGAAGCCATCGACGACGTCGACAACGTGCTCGACCGTGTAGCCCGGCTGGTGGCGAGCTTCCTGGGCGACACCGCCGTGATCCGGCTCCTCGACGATGCGGGTACGACGCTCCAGGTGGCGGCGCTGCACGACGCTGACCCCGATGTCCTGACGAGCATGGATGCGGCACTCCGCACCGCTCCGGACGACCTCGGAACCCTCGGTTCGTACGCGGCGGCTCTGCATGGCGGGGTGCTGCTGACCGGACCCGCCCTGCGCGCCACCCTGGCGACGTTTCCCGCGGAGTCGCGCAAGCCCATTGTGGCCCTTGGTGTCCGGTCCACCTTCATCTGCCCCATGCGGGCCGCGGGCCGGGTCATCGGGACCCTCGGCCTGTGGCGTCGCAGCGGAACCGTGCACTCCGAACGAGATCAGCGCTTCGCCCAGGAGCTCGCCGACCGTGCCGCCCTGGCAATAGAGAACGCCCGGCTGGTCAAGACGTTGCGTGACGAGGTGCAGGAACGCAAGCGCAACGAGGAGAACCTGAGGCTGACAGCGGAGTTGCTGTCGCGGGCCGACGAAAAACGGCGGTCACTCGTGGACCACCTCGTCTCGGCCCAGGAGGAGGAACGGCGGCGCATCGCGGTCGACGTGCACGACGACTCCATCCAGGCGATGGCTGCCATCGGGCTGCGCCTGCAGATGCTCCGCCGCCGCACCGAGGACTCGGTGCTGGCGCGCCAGATCAGCGACATCGAGGACGCGGTGACTGAATCCATCGCGAGGCTGCGGGGCCTGCTGTTCCGCCTGGAGTCGTCGTCGCTGGAGCGGCTCGGGCTCTACCGGGCGCTGACCCGTTTCACCGGCGAGCTCTTCCGTGACGGCGGACCGAGGATCCGGGTGCGCAATCACATGAACGCCGACCTGCACGGCAACGAGGCGTCGGTGCTGTACCGCATCGCGCAAGAGGCACTGGCGAATGTGCAGAAGCATGCCGGCGCATCCGCGGTGACCGTTACCTTGAGCGCAGAGGTCGGCGGCATCGTCCTGGCCGTCCAGGACGACGGCGTCGGCTTCGATCCGGGTGATCAGCTGGCCAGGGCGCTGCCCGGCCACCTCGGACTGCGCGCCATGCGGGAGCGCGCCGAGCTTTCCGGCGGCTGGCTGCAGATCGCGTCGTCGGCTGAGGGCGGTACCACGATTCGCTGCTGGCTCCCGATGGCCGCGCCGCCAGCCAACGACGACTGACGCCGCGAGCCAGGCTGGCTCAGGTGGGCTGGCGGATGATGCCCATGCGGAGGGCGGTCGCCACTGCCGCGAGCTTCGAATGTGCCTGCAGCTTCTCGATGACGCCCTGGACGTGGTTGCGAACTGTCGCTAGGCGGATCCCCAACGCGGCTGATATCGCCTGGTTCGAAAGACCCTGGGCGAGCAAGCGCAGAACCTCGGTCTCCCGCGCGGTCAGGTCGGACCCCGGGCGTGAGCGGTCGCCGAGGCGCGTCAGCAGCCGGCTCAGGAGCGGCGGCGAGATCAGCGCGTCGCCACGGTGGGCGGCACGGACCGCGACCACGAGCTCGTCGATGGTGTGGTCCTTGGTCAGATAGCCGGAACAGCCCGCATCGATGGCTTCCCGCA
>JAFAJR010000076.1 GCA_019236085.1 Candidatus Dormiibacterota bacterium | reverse complement strand
ACCCGGCCCCGAGCAGGACAACGTGAAGGTCGTCTGGGTCGTGAGCGCCGGTGAGGTGAAGCTGCCATTGACGGGCTGCGCGCCGGACCAGCCGCCCGAGGCCGTGCAGGAAGTCGCGTTCTGCGTCGTCCAGGTAAGTGTGACGGTGCTGCCTGAAAGGACGTTGGTGCCACTCGAGGTGAGCTTCACCGTCGGGGGCCCTGGGCCTGCGCCGACGGTCATCGCGTAAGTGCCCGCCTCGAATGCACTGCCCTGCGCCGGCTGCGCCAGGATGTTGACGTCGTAAGTACCGGGGGTCGCCTGGAAGGAATAGGCGCCGCCGCCGAAGGTCGTACCAATGCGGGCGGACCCGCGCGCGACGAACACCGTGAGGTTGGCGAAAGCCACGGGAAAGTCGAGATCCTGGAGCGTCACCTGGTAGCTGCCGCTGTTCACGACGGTGACCCGCTGCAGGTCGAAGAGCTGGCCGACACCCTGCGTGGCCGCGAAGGTCGGCGCGTTGGCACCGCTTTGCGTGAGGTCGAGGCCGAATAGTCCGCCGCCGGCGCCCGGCTGCGCGAACACGAGAATCGAGGCAGGCCCGGCCGCGAGGCTCACGCTGGTCGATCCGGGCGCGGCCAGGCCCTTGCCGATGGGAGCGCCGGACTGCACCACGGCGGCACTCATCGAGCTGAACACCGACGGATAGGCAAAGTCGGCGAGATTCACCGAATAGCTGCCGGCGGTCGTGATGTTGGCATCGAAGCTGTAGGCGGACGGTCCGCCCGCGGCGGAGACGGCGCGCGCCACGCTCAAGGGAATCGGGCCGGCTGCCGGCTGCAGGGCGAGCGCGTAGCTGCCGGCGCCCCCGGCCGCCGGCTCGGCGATGGCGAATACGTCGTACGTGTTTGCGGTGCCGGCAAAACCCTGGTTGCCCGCGGCGGTGAGCTGCGCGACCGCCTGGCCGTCCAGGGCAATGAGCGCTCCGAGCTGCGTGAGCGGTGTCGGGTTGCCCAGGTCGGAAAGTGTCAGTGTATAGGCCTGTGCTTTGAGGGCCGGGCTGCCGAGCAGACCCACGGCGCCGACCGCGGTGGTGCGCGTGAACACGGACGCGCCGCCCCCGACCGGGGCCACGGCGACACTGTAGAGCCCGGCCGCGGGCGAGGCGCTCGAGGCCCCGACCGCGAAGATGTCGTAGATGATCGGCGCTGCCGGTGGTGGCGGGCTCGCCTGGAGCGCTACCGGGTTCGTGCCTCCCGGCAGGACGGTCACGGGGTTGGCCTGCCCCTCCTGCACGATGATGAGGGTGAGTGTCGAGAGTGTCTGGGGAAACCCGAGGTCGGAAAGCGTGATCTGGTAATTGCCGCTCGCCGGCACCTGGAAGCTGCCGGACACGACGCCCGCGCCGTTGGGCACGGAGGCCGCGGGTGGCGCGAGCGTGTCGGAAAAGGTGTCGAGCAGGTTGTCGTTGGCGTCGGTCACTTTGATGCCGATGGCACCGATCGGTGGCGAGCCCGGCGGCGGCGGCGTGAGCGTCGCGACCACGTGGATGATGTAGTCGCCCGCGGCCGTCGCGGTGAAGGTCTGCGTGCCTGGCGCCGCGAGCGGCGTGCCAACGATGGCGCTGCCGCTGGTCACGGCCATCTGCACCGCCGAGAGCGGCGCCGGCGGTGTGAGCTGCGATCCGAGGTCCGTGAGCGTCACGTGGTAGGTGCCGGCGGCAGCGACACTGAAGCTGTGCTCGACGGGCACCGGCACGTCGGGGCCGGCGACGGTGCGCACGACATCGAGGAGCGGGGCCTGCGCGCGCGCCGCCGCCGCCAGGGCAAATGCCAGACAGACGACGGACGCAAGCGCCCCCGATCTCCATGACATCAGCTGCATCGCACCGGTATCCCTGTATTTTTATAGGACTGGGGACGCGCAATGTAGGCCCGGTGCGTGACGAGTGGATGACAACACACTGCCAGCGCGTCGCCGCGCAGCGACGCGCGCGCCAGCGCCCCTTTCAGAGAGCGGCGTCGAGCAAGGCGCGCGCGGCGAT
>JAFAJR010000290.1 GCA_019236085.1 Candidatus Dormiibacterota bacterium | reverse complement strand
ATCGAGCAGGGCTACGACAGCTCGTTCACCGGCGAGGCCTACGCGTCCGTCTTCTTCCAGAACAGCAACAACTCGGTCCGGGTGAGCGACGACTTCATGCGAGCCGTGCTCGACGACGCAGACTGGCACCTCCGCGCGGTCACCGATCCGGCTCGCATCCTCAAGACCGTCCGGGCTCGCGAGCTCATGCATCTCATCGCGGAATCGGCGTGGCAGTGCGGCGATCCCGGGCTGCAGTACGACACCACCATCAACGACTGGCACACGTCATCGGGCACAGGACGCATCAACGCCAGCAATCCCTGCTCGGAGTTCGTGTTCCTCGACGACACCAGCTGCAACCTGGCGTCGATCAACCTCATGCGCTTCCTCAACGAGGACGGCAGCATCGATGTCGACGCCTACCGCCACGCGATCCACGTCACCATCACCGCGCAGGAGATCCTGGTCGGCAACGCCTCGTATCCCACCGAAAAGATCGCTATCAACAGCGAGGCGTACCGGCCGCTGGGCCTGGGCTACGCCAACCTCGGCGCGCTGCTCATGGCCCGCGGCGCGCCCTACGACTCGCGGGAGGGCCGCGACCTGGCGGCCTGCCTCACCTCCATCCTCACCGGTGAGGCATACGCCCAGTCGGCTCGCATCGCCAGGGAGATAGGCCCCTTCAAGGGCTTCGCCGCCAACCGCAAACCGATGCTGCGGGTGATCGGCAAGCACCGCGAGGCGGCGTACAACATCCCGTCGGACGGAGTCGAGCCGGAGCTTGTGAGCGCAGCGCGGCATGCCTGGGACGAGGCGCACGAGCTGGGGGCGCGGCACGGCTACCGCAACGCGCAGGCCACCGTGATCGCGCCCACCGGGACGATCAGCTTCATGCTCGACTGCGACACCACCGGCGTCGAGCCCGACATCGCGCTCGTCAAGTACAAGAAGCTGGTCGGCGGCGGCATGCTCAAGATGGTCAACGGCACAGTGCCCGCCGCGCTGCGCCGCCTGGGCTACGGCGAGACGGCGATCGCTGACATCGTCGGCTACATCAACGAGCACGACACGATCGAAGACGCGCCGGCCTTGCGCGAGGAGGACATCGCGGTGTTCGACTGCGCCTTCACGCCGCGCAACGGCAGCCGCTCCATCGCCTGGCAGGGCCACCTCCGCATGATGGCCGCGGTGCAGCCGTTCGTCAGCGGCGCGATCTCCAAGACAGTGAACATGCCGTCGGACTCCTCGGTGGAGGACGTCGAGCAGGCGTACGTGGACGGCTGGAAGCTGGGCCTCAAGGCGGTGGCTATCTACCGCGACGGCAGCAAGCGCAGCCAGCCCCTGGCAACCAGCATCGACAAGACAACCGGACAGCGTGTGCAGGTGGTGGAACGTCCGCTGCGCAGGCGCCTGCCCGCGGAGCGCAGCGCGCTGACCCATCGCTTCGAGGTCGGCGGGCACGAGGGCTACATCACAGTCGGTCTGTACGAGGACGGGACGCCCGGCGAGATCTTCCTCAAGATGGCCAAGGAAGGCTCGACGGTGAGCGGTCTCATGGACTCGTTCGCCACGGCGATCTCGCTGGCGTTGCAGTACGGCGTGCCGCTGCAGGCGCTGATCGACAAGTTCTCGCACTCGCGCTTCGAGCCGCAGGGCTTCACCAAGAACCCGGAGATCCCCATCGCCAAATCGGTGATGGATTACATCTTCCGCTGGCTCGCCTCGCGCTTCTTGCCCCAGGAAGAACGAGACAGGCTTGGCATCATCCGGCGCGACGACGAGGACGAAGGTGCCACCTCACCGCTCGCTGCGTCGCCGGTCACCCTGCCGGCAGCGGTTGCTGCAGCGCCACCGGCAGCGGTCGTCAACGCGCCGCTCGCACCCACCCTGCCGGGCGCGTTCAAGAACCAGGAGGACGCGCCCACCTGCAGCGAGTGCGGCAGCCTCATGGTGCGCAACGGCGCTTGCTACAAGTGCCACAACTGCGGGGCCACCAGCGGCTGCAGCTGATTCCGTCATCCCTCCCCCTCTCGCCCGGGGCCGCCTCGCTCACCGAGCGGGGCGGCCCTTTTTCGTTCGGCCGAGCAGGTCAGTCGAGGACGGCGTCGGCCTCGATCTCGAGCAGGTACGCCGGGTCGATGAGCGCACTCACCTGCACCAGCGACGTGGCAGGCCGCACGGCGCCGAACACCTCGGCATGCGCCCGGGCGACGTCGTCGACGAAGGCCATGTCGGTGACGAAGGTGCGGGTGCGCACGACATCGTCGACGCCGGCGCCGAGCTCGGCGAGTGCTGCGACGATGATCTCCAGCGAGCGCCGCGCTTGCGCATAGGCCCCCCGCGGCGCCGTGCCGTCAGCGTTGCGGCCAACAGTGCCTGAAACTGCGATGTGGCGTCCGGCTCGGAGCGCTCTGGAGTAGCCGAACCGAGCCTCCCACGGAGCGCCGGTGGCGACGCGGGTGCGATCGGTCACCGGCTCGGGCTCATCCCGCGAAGAGCGTTGCCAGCTCATCCGCGACGTCAGGTGTGAGCCTGTCCAGGGCGTCGAGGGCGCCGAGGTTCTCACGAACCTGTTCGACACGGCTGGCGCCGGTGATCACCGTCGACACGTGCGGATTGTGGATGCACCAGGCAATGGCGAGCTGTGCCGGCGTGACGCCGAGCCCGGCGGCCATGTCCACCAGCCCGCGCACCTTGTGGTTGGTGTCGGGGTCGGTGAGCATGGTGCGCAGCCACTCGTAGCCGCGCAGCGTTGCCCTGCTCCCCTCAGGCACCGTGTCGAGGTATTTGCCGCTGAGGACCCCGGAGGCAAGCGGGCTCCACGTGGTGAGACCGAGGCCGACCTTTTCGTACAGCGGCGCGAACTCCTGCTCGACCTTGTAGCGGTTGAGCAGGTTGTACTGCGGCTGCTCCATGACCGGCTTGTGCAGGTGATGGCGGTCTGCGATGTCATACGCGGCCTGGATGCTGTCCGCGTCCCATTCCGACGTGCCCCAGTAGAGCGCACGGCCCGACTCGATGATGTCGTGCATGGCCCACACCGTCTCCTCGAACGGTGTTTCGGGGTCAGGGCGGTGGCAGAACACCAGGTCGACGAAGTCGAGCTGCAGCCGGCGCAGCGATCCCTCGATCGCCTGCAGCAGGTACTTGCGATTGAGGGTGTTCTGCACGTTGACGGTCTTCTCGATGCCCCAGAAGAACTTCGTCGACACAAGGAAGGAATGGCGCGCCCAGCCGAGCTCCTTGATGGCGGCGCCCATGATCTCCTCGGACCTGCCCCCGGCATAGACCTCGGCGTTGTCGAAGAAGTTGATGCCGGAGTCGAACGCCGCCGCCAGGCACTCGCGAGCAGTGGTGCCGGCGAGCTGGGAGCCGAAGCTCACCCAGGATCCGAAGGACAGCACGCTGACCTGGACCCCTGCGCGACCCAGGCGCCGGTACTGCATGCTCACCGGGGGCAGGATAGTCCCGCT
>JAFAJR010000150.1 GCA_019236085.1 Candidatus Dormiibacterota bacterium | reverse complement strand
GCGGTGCCGCTGTTGCTGGCCGGCGGGCTGTCCGACCTCATCGGCGTCGATCGAGTAGTGGCCGCGCTCGGCGTGCTGCTGATACTGCTCGGCATCGGCGTGCGCACGCTGGGCTGGAAACGGCTCGCCGTGCTGGAGAACGACGACGCCGAGGTGTCGCTGGAGGTGGTCGAAGCCCGCTGACACAGCGCTGCAACGGCGGAGTCGCGAAGCGGTGGATACCGGGAGCCCGCCGGGCACCGGTGCCACGCTCCCGCCGATGTGGCGGCCTTGTGCAGTGGAGCCGGCATGCGAGCAGTGGTGACATGCGAGTCCTGCGGACACCGTCAGGCGGTGGCGCGGCCGATCGCAGCGCCCGAATCGTTTTTTGTGATCTGCCACGAGTGCGAGGGCGTGCTCCGTGTCGAGGTCACGGAGCAGGACCTGCGCACCGCGTCACCGCCTGCAACGGCGCGCCGCGAGCGCAACCCCGCAGCCTGAGGCGCTGGTAAGATCACGCGGCCGGCTGCGGATCGCAGCCCCGGGCGCATAGCTCAGCTGGTACGAGCGCTGCGTTGACATCGCAGAGGTCATTGGTTCGAATCCAATTGCGCCCACCAAATCCTCTCAGCCCTGCAGGCAGTGTCAGCCCGCGATGAGCGCCGCCATGAGCTCGAGATATTGCAGGAGGTGTCTCGAACCGAGGAACTCATGACGCACCCGGGCCTGGGCCTGCTCGCCCATGCGCTCAGCGGCGTCATGGTCGCGGAATAGGCGAGAGACGGCGGCGCCGAACGCCGGCAGATCAGCGGGATCGACGAGGAGCCCCGACACGCCGTCCTCAACCTGGTCGCAGATGCCGCCCAGAGCGCTCGCCACCACCGGCCGCGCCTTCCACATGGCCTCCGCCACCGTCAGCCCGAACCCCTCTGCCAGGCTCTTCTGCACCACCACCTGCGCCCGTCGCTGCAATGCATTGACGATGACCGCATTCTCTTCCACGTCGTCCATGGGGAGGGTCGCGAGATGGATCCGCGAACGGCAGTCCGGCTCCTGCGCCTCCCACGTAGCACGCAGCTCCTCGAAGACGCGCGCTCCCTCCGGGTCGTCTGTGACCTCGGCTGTGGCGGGGCCGGCCAGCATGAGGTGCGAGCTCACATGCGGTACCACGTGGTCGATGAATCCGCGCATCACGCCGAAGGGGTCCTTCAGCCGGTCCCAGCGAGACACCTGCACTACAAGCGGGGTCTTCGGCGTGACCCGCGAGGACTCGACCATCGCGGCGCGGTGCGTCAGCGTCGCCGCATCGCCGTCAGCGCGACGAAACTTAGCGCCTCCGGGCGCTTCGTTGTCCTCGATGCCGGCAGCGGCGAGGATCCCTGACACCGCGTCACGATCGAGGTCGTAATTCTTCGGCGCGAAGGGGTCGATCGAGGGCGCGATGATGTGCACTCGCTCTTCGTCGAGACCATCCCAGACGAATGTCCTGGTGGAGAAGATGACCGCGTCAGCCGCGCTCACATCGGGACGAAGGAAGTCCCAGGCGCGGCGCACCAGCTCATTGGGCCGGTCGACGCCGACATGGCAGCGCCAGATGACGGTGGCGCATGCGCCGATGAGCGGGCGGACCAACCCTGCGGTCTGCGGATCGTGCAGCAGCACGATGTCGCCCGGGGCGATGCGCTCCCGCAGGCGCGCCGCATTCACCGCGGTCACCTCGTCGTAGACTGCGCGGGCCCCGGCGTCGAGCTCACCACCGTCACCCGGCGCGCCGTGCAGGTTGTTGTGGATCCGCTTGGTCACCGCGAAGAACTCTGGCTCACCCTGAATCACCACCCAGCGTGTGTCGATGCCGGCACCCCTCGCGTAGGGCACGAGCGACTGCAGCATCTCGGCAACACCACCACCCTGAGCTGTGGAGTTGACGTTCCACACCGTGCGTCCGGCGAACAGCGCCGGGGCACTCTGCAGACCTCGCCGCAGCGCTTCGCGATCCTCCTCGGCGACAACCTCGAGAAGCCGCTCAGGCGGCAGCGAACCGACCTCGACATCGTCCAGGGCTGGGAGTTCGCCGGCGACCACCCTCATCCTCCGTGTCAGCGCCGCTCAGCCGGCGGCCAGATCGGGAAGTTGTCCCGCGCCCAGCGCGAGCCCGAACCACACCCAGTTCTGCTCGTAATAGTTGTCCGCTGTACCGAAATAGGCAACCCCGCCTGCCTCGTGAAGGCTCGCGAGCAGCTTGTCGGTGAGAATGCCCTGCGCGGCGCCGGGGTCGCCGATGAACGCCCCGATGTCGCCGCCGTACACGGTGGGGTCGTCGTACGTCGTCGTCGGGGTGCCGTCGTGGTGGTACACGGCGGCCAGCGCGCCGCGCCGCTGCCACTCTGAGCGGAGGAAGCTCTGCGAGCCGAGGTACGAGAGCGCATCCGGTGAGTCGTTCCACACCGCATCGAGCGCTGTTCGCCACATCACGCGGAAAGCGTCGTACCCGTAGTCGTCGCCGCCGCTGCGAGCACTGTAGGGACGCACGGTTCCGGCGTTCCTGTCGAGCACGCACCAATCAGGCGGGAGCCCGGTTGCGGGCGTGCCCCCGAGAGCTGTTTGCGAGCAGGACGTCAGCACGCGATAGGAGCTGCGCACCAGCGCCGCCCAGTCGTGCGACGAGTCAGCTGCAGCGAAGATTCGGTAGGCATACGGCGCGAAATACGATGGGTCAAGCACCGGACCGGCCGGATCACCCTGCGGCGCCCAGTTGCCGGCTGTGAGGTACGGCACGCCGTTCACGGTGGCCACGTCCTCGCTCCAGATGCCTGTGATCACTGGCAGCGCGGCGCTTCGATACGTCGAGTCATGCCATCGGTTCGCAGCGAAGAGCAGCGCCAATGCGATGTCCTCGTCTGCGTCTGTCGCGCTGCTGCGGTCCTGCACATGACCGCTCGCGTTCCACAGCCAGGCAAATCGCTGCTCGGGCTGCCAGAGGTGCATCTGCGTCCAGGTCCAGACACGGTCGAACGTGCTGCGGTCGTCCATCCAGACGGCGCGCAACAAGGCGTACGACTGCCCTTCCGACGTTGTGTTGCCACCGATGTGCGGATCCACAACACGCCCGTCTGCGGTGATGAATGTTCGCGCATAGCTCTGCCACGTCGTCTGCAGCACGGTGCTGATGTCGCGGGAGGGCGCGCCGAACGAATGCGTTGCGTGTTCCACCGACGCTGCGCTCCCGCACGCGCTCAGCGAAGCCGCCACCCCGGCCGTCAGCACCACCAACGGCGGCTTCACGAGCGCCTTAACAACTCCATGCACCGATTGTGCACAGGCGGAACCGAATGACGCACGTTTGCGTGGGTCACTTGTCCACACTGTGCACACGCGCGCGGTCGTCACGAATGAAGTGGTTGACAACGCGCGTTGGAGGGCGGCTACACTGCTCCGCCAATGAGCCAGCGCAACGAGCCGCGCACCTGTGCTCGACGGGGATGCGAGCAGCCGGTGAAGAAGCGCACGGCGAAGTATTGCAGCGTTCGCTGCTGCGCG
>JAFAJR010000241.1 GCA_019236085.1 Candidatus Dormiibacterota bacterium | reverse complement strand
TCGTAGAAGAGTCGCGCCGCCTGGTTGTCGCGCAGCACCCACAGCGTCACACTTGCGAATCCCATGTGGCGCAGCATTCGTGTGCTCTGGTTGAACAGCGCCGCCCCAACCCCACGCCGGGTATGACCTGGGAGCACGTGCAGCGCGTAGATCTCGCCTGAGCTTTCGTGGTCGCGCCCCGGGCCGAAGCTCGACACGCCGATCACAGCTTGCTCGCTGGTCGCGACGAGTGTCGTCACCCTCTGCACGGCAGGCGCCGTCACAGCCCGCGTCCATCGCTCGATCCGGCTATCAATGGTGACGCCGTTGAGGAAGGCATCCGGCACGATCCCCCGGTAGGCCGTGCGCCAGCTCGCCAGGTGCAGCGCCGCTATTGCGTGTACGTCGCCGGCTGTCGCAGAGCGAATGTGGGGCCGATCCATAGCGTGTGTATCATCGCCGCGAGGTGCGCGATGAGTGAGGCTGAGCTCGAGGTCGTCTTCGACTATTTCCACGCGCGGCGGCGGCGTGACATCGATGCCGTCGCTGCCACGCTGAGTGGTGACGTCGTGCATCAGGGCGTGCAACCCGACCTGGTGTGCAACGGACGTGATGAGGTCGTGGAACGTGTGCGCACCACCATGCGCCGGGCCAACGCCGGCATCGATCGCATCGAGCTCGTGGACGCCGGCGCGCAGGTCGTCGTGGGCCTTTCCGGACCAGCGTTTCGCGACAACCCGCTGCTCGACGGCGAGCTCTACATGGTGTTCACGGTTCGCGACGGCGTGATCACGCGCATCGACGACTATCGGACGCGGCCGGACGCGGTCCGCGCCGCACAGCAGGAGTAACCGCATGGACTGGAAGCTCGAACTCGTCATCATCCCGGTGTCAGACGTCGACCGTGCCAAGGACTTCTACGTGGAAAAGGCCGGCTTCCACCTCGATCACGATCAGCGCGTGACTGACACCCTGCGCTTCGTGCAGATCACGCCGCCGGGTTCGGCCTGCTCCATCGCCTTCGGCACGGGCATCACCGACGCAGCGCCGGGCAGCGTGCGCGGATTGCAGGTGGTGGTGGATGACGCGAACGCGGCGCGGCAGCATCTGCTCGACCACGGCGTCGCAGTCGGCGACGTCGACGTGCAGCCGTGGGGTTCGTTCGTCTACTTCCGCGACCCTGACGGCAACGCCTGGTCGGTGCAGCAGCTGCCGAACCGCGGCTGACCGCTTCAGGAAGACCGCATGACGCGGCAGGGCGCACGCGTCGTCATCATCGGTGCAGGCGCAGCCGGGCTCGCCTGCGCGCAGCAGCTGGCCCGCACCGGGATTCGAGATGTGGTCGTGATCGACCAAAACCCGGCGGCCGGCCAGGGATCGACCGGCAGGGCGAACGGCGGCGTGCGCGCACAGTTCTCCACCGCGACGAACATCGCATTCTCCCGCTATACGATCCGCGAGCTGGCGGCGCTTGACCGGCGCAGCGGCGGCATGGTGGGCTACCGACCGTTCGGCTATCTGTTCCTCGCAGGCACCGATGCAAGCGCCGGCCGCCTCGAGCGCGATGTCGCGCTGCAGCGCGAGCTGGGTGTCGATGTGGAGGTCCTGAGTGCTCAGCGCGTCGCCGAGCTGGCTCCGTGCGTCAGCCTCGGCGGACTGCTGCTCGCGTCCTACTGCGGCGACGACGGCGTGATCGACCCGCACGGTGTCGCCGCCGCCATGTGCGGCGAAGCCGCCGGCCTCGGCGTCCGCTTTCAATTCGGCGCCACCGTCAGGGGAATGACAGTGCACACAGACCACATCAGTGTTGAATGCGACCCCGAGTCGGTGGACTGCGACCTCGTGGTCAACGCCGCCGGACCGCATGCGCGCGAGGTTGCGGCGATGGCCGGGCTGGACCTCCCGGTGCTGCCGCACCGCCACAACCTGGCGTGCACCGAGGCGATGCCGGGCATCCCTCGCTCCCTGCCGATGTGCGTCGACATGGATACCGGTGTGCACATCCGCCGCGAAGGCGCGGGCGTCCTCATCGGCTGCGCGGTGCCAGGCGCTGCAACCTTCGACACCACCTTCGATCCAGCGTTCCTCGAGGTGGTCGGCACGCGCATCGGTGGGCGCTTTCCCTCACTCGCGGAGGCTGCTGTCAATCCTCGCAAGTGCTGGGCAGGGCTGTACCCGGAGACGCCCGACCACAGCGCCGTCGTCGACGCGCCGCAGGACCTGCCCTGGTTCATCCAGTGCGCCGGGTTCGGCGGCCACGGCATCATGCACTCGCTCGCCGCCGGCTTGTGTGTTGCGGAATTGGTGCGCGATCAGCGCTGCACGACGTTCGACATCTCGTCGCTGTCGCTGACGCGCTTTACCACGGCGCCATCGGACGTGGAGACCGCGATCCTCTGAGACAGCTCGCCGGAGTCCGCCAGCAGCGCCGCCAGCTCCACCTCCTCTTCGCGGTCGAGACCACGCAGCGGGGCACGCACAGCGGCACTGATGGGCACAGCACGGTGGCGGAGCACGTGTTTCAGGGCTGCATGGAACGGGAAGCGCTGCAGGATTGCGCGAATGCTCGCTGCTCTCCGGGAGGCTGCGGGGCTCCCCGAACGCACTGCGTCGATGGTCACCTCCGGCAGCGCAGCTGCGAGCCCTGACACCGCGCCGGCCGCGCCGTGGTCCAGCGCCCGGCTGATCAACTCCTCGGCACCGACGTACACATCGAGGCCAAGCTCGAGGTACGGCAGCACGGCCTCGAACGGCACATCGGACACCTTCATCCCGGCGAGGTTGGAAACACGAGAACGCAGCCGCTCGACGAGTGGCACCGGGATGGCGTACCCGCTGCGCGCGGCGAACTCGTAGAGGAAGAACGGCGTGGGTGCGCATGCAGCCGCGGCGGCGGCGAAATGTGCTTCGAGCGAGCGTTCGTCGAGGGCGAAGTACGGCGGCGCGATGACCGCGACCCCGGCTGCGCCGAGCATCGCCGCGTGCTCGGCAAGTGCAACCGTGTCAGCGGTGGACTGCGCGCCGCAGTGCACCACCACGTCGAGACCGCGCGCAGATGCAACGAACGCGGCGGCGGCGGCGCGGCGGTCCTCGAGAGGGAGCAGCACACCCTCGCCGGTTGTGCCCAGCACGAGCAGGCCGTCCAGCCCCGACGCTGCATAGAACGTAGCCAGTGGATCTATGGCTGCAACGTCGACGTGCGCGCCACCGTCGGTGAGCGGCGTGACTGCCGCGGCGAGCACCCTGCGAGGCCGATCCATTCGGTGTCAGTGTCGCAGCGGCGCCGCTGCGACGGCGCTCAGGACGCCGGTTCGAGACGCTGGCGCTTGGCGGAATACATCGCCTGGTCGGCGCGGCACACCACGTCGGCCAGGGGTTCGCCCAAGCGGGCGGTGGCAGTGCCGAGCGACAGCGCCACCGGGGTGTCGCCGTCGACCCGCAGACCGGGAAGCTCTTCGTCTACTCGCGCCATGAAGGCCGCAGCCCCCTTCGCATCAGTGTCGGGAAGCAGCACCAGGAACTCGTCGCCACCCACCCGGGCGATGCGGTCAGCCCCGCGGGAGCAGCGGCGCAGCAGGTCCGCAGCGGCCCGGATCAGGCGGTCGCCGGTGGCGTGCCCCGCCTGGTCGTTCACGGCCTTCAGGTTGTCGAGGTCGGCGCTGACAACGCTCACCGCATGGGAATGGCGCTCCAGCCGCGCCGTTTCCACCGCAAGCAGCTCCTCCCAGGCGGCGCGGTTCTCCAGCCCGGTGAGCGGATCGATCCGGGCCTCGCGGGCGAAGCGGTCGCGGTCGGCGGCAAGTCCCTCGCGGGACATTGCCTGCACCAACAGCGTCTCGGCTGCTTCGGCCAGTGCATGGCCGATGCGCTGGCAGAGGTTGGTGAAACCCCGCGCATGGGTCGAGGCATGGGCGACAACCAGGACGCCGAACGCCGGCCGGCCGATGGGCAGCGCGTAGCGCGCCACCAAGCCCTGCTCACGACCCAGGGCGTCGCCGGCCTGGGCGCTGATCTCCCGCTCCACCACCGGACCGTGCTCTGCTCGCTCGAACAGGTCGACCAGGGTCCGCCGGATCTCGTGGCGGTCCAGGCGGGCCGGCCAGTCGCGGGTGATCACCTCGGCGACCAGATCGTCACCGTGCCGGACCAGCACCGCGCCGACCTCGCAGGAAAGGGGTTCGGCGGTCTTGGCAGCGATGTGCCGGGCCGTCTCGGCGATCGACTCGGGGCGGTAGTCCATGAGGTCGCGGATCGCGTGGACCAGCTCCAGCTCATCGGCCAGCAGCTTCGCCGGCGAGATCTGGCCGAGGTCCGCAACCATGAGGGCGGCCGCGGTGAGGAAGCTCGAATCCGGCTGGGGAAACGACGCGTCGCTCCCGAAGACCACCAGGTGCTCCGCGCCGACGGGGACGACGATGGCGTGCCGGGCCCAGTACGGCCCGACCACATGGACCGGCACGTCGCTGCCGACGCGTACCGGGCGGCACGAGCCGTGCACCTTGGCCGCCAGCTCCTCCCCTTCGAGGGGCACGTCGACGATGCCACTCCAGCCGGCGCCGCGCCCCGACCCGCCGACCAGGATCAGGCCGCCCGGCCCCACCCGAAAGATGAGGGTGTCGGCCGGGTCGTGAAGGGGCAGCGGCGGCGTGCTCGACCCGCCGCCTGCATCGGTCTGAGCCATCTGGGCCGAGCTTGACCCATCACTTCGGGCCACCCGTCATCGTCCTGTTCGCGATCCTGCAGCGGGCAGGTCACGACCTGCCGACGTCAGAGCTCGCGCTCGTAGACGTAGGCGATGGGACCGTCGGGCCCCTGTTCGCGGTTGCGGAAGCCGAGGCTCTCGTACAGACCGCGCGCGGCGACGTCGTTTTCGCTGGTGCCGAGGTCCATCCAGTCGGCTCCCTTCTCGCGGGCCAGGCTGATCGCCTCCTCCATCAGGGCGCGGCCCAGACCGTGGCCGCGGCGTTCCGGCGTCACGTACAGCTCCGCCAGGTAGCACTCCA
>JAFAJR010000145.1 GCA_019236085.1 Candidatus Dormiibacterota bacterium | reverse complement strand
ACCCACGACGCGCCGCCGGCCAGTGGCACCAGAATCAGCGGGACCGTGAATAGCACGCATCCGGCGATGTACGCAGGTCCGACGCCGATGCGCCGTGCGATGCGTGACGTGAACAGTGAGCCGACGATGCTGCCCATGGCGCCGGTTCCGAGCACGAGGCCGAGCGTGCCGGGACTGACGCCGAGCTGACGCACCGCGAAGAGCACATACAGCGCGCTGAAGGCAAAGTTGAAGAGGTTGATGGTCGCGGTGCATGCCAGCGCCGGACCGACCACGCGGGAATGACGGATGAAGCGCGCGCCTCCTGACAGTCCGTGAGGCTCGTTGCGCGACGACGGTGGTTCTGCCGGGTTGATGCTGCCGAGCAGCACCGCGGACGCCACGAATGACACGCAGTCACCCAGGATCGCCACGGGGGCCGAGAACACCTGCGTGAGCAGGCCGGCGAGGCTCGGTCCCGCGGCGAGTGAGAAGGCTCGACTTCCGTTGACGAGTGACGTCCCCTCAATGAGGCGTTCACGGTGCACCAGCGCCTGGAACAAGCTCTGCTGCGACACGGAGAAGACGACGCTCAGCACACCGGCTGCAAACGCGACGGCATACAACTGATAGATCGACAGCGCGTGCAGCAGAGCGAGCAGCGGGACGGTTCCCAGTAGCAGGGCACGGCCCACGTCCGCGATGATCATCGCCCTGCGGCGGCGGCCTGAACGGTCCACCCAGGCGCCGACGAGCAGTGAGAACAACAGGTACGGCAGCCACACCGCTGCGGTGAGGTAACCCATCTGCGCCGCAGTCGAGTGCAGCAGGAGTACAGCGGTCAGCGGCAGCGCGAGCGTGGTGATCTGATCGCCGAAGAGCGAGACCGTCTGTGCCATCCAGTAGCGCCGGAACACGCGGTCGCGTCGCAGCAGCACAGGGATCACCGTCACAGCCTACTCATCGAGTTGCGCTGCGGGCACTCGCATCGTGACCACACTGTTGCGGGTCCACGAGAGGAACCTGCTGCGTGCTCAGTTAGCGTCATGGCAGTGGACGACACCCAGGAGAGGCCGGCCGGCGATCCGGGCTGGCATGTTCGCGAACAGCGGGCCGCGCCAGTGGAAAGCTGGAGCACCGTGCCGCCGGTCGCACCGCCGGTGGTGCCTCAGGTCACATCCGCGCCGATCGCAGCGCCGCGGCGTCTTTCGGGCATGGTCATCGCGGGGATCGCGTTGGTGCTCTTCGCCGCAGTCGGCGGTGGGGCGCTGCTCCTCACCTCGGGACATGCACCGGCCGGAGGCGCCGCCAACCCGAACGTGCCTACGGGGCCGCCGCAGCCGGTGCTGACAGGAGCGCTGAGCCGGATGCAGAACATCGGGTATCGCGCCGACATCACCATCACCGAGACCCTGACGCTGGAGAACGCGGCCGGAGCGGCGGTGGGCATGGAGAGCGACTCATTCACCGTGCACCTGGATCACGAGAGCGCACAGCGCAGCGAGATGCGCGAAACGATCGGCTCGAATGCAGGGCAGCGCACCGTCATCGTGGTGCAGTACGACGGCACGGATTACATCTCGACTGACAACGGGGCGACGTATCAGACAGTCGCCGCAGCAGCAGTGCAGAACCACGACCTGGACCCTGCTGTGCCTGTCGAGTTCCTCGACATGGTCACATCGGTAGACCAGGCGCAGTCAGTGGAGATCAACGGCGTTCCTGCGACGGACTACCACGCAGTGCTGGATCCGGTGAAGCTCACCAACTTCCTGCGCGGCTCACTCAACGCGGAGAACAGCCCGCTGGCCACGCAGATCGCCGCGCACACCGGCGGCAGCGACGGCGCGATCGACGCTTACATCACGCCGGCCGGCGAGATCTTGAGCGACGATGGCTCGTGGGACGACGCGGTGGATCTCGGAGCTGTCAACGCACAGGCAGCGGGTGCGACCCTGAACGCCAACGTGTCATTCCAGGGTGCGTTCACCGACTACAACGGCACCGTGAGTGTGACCCGGCCGGTGACGGTCACTGGGCCGTCGAACCTCGAGTAACCGGCAAC
>JAFAJR010000055.1 GCA_019236085.1 Candidatus Dormiibacterota bacterium | reverse complement strand
GAGCACGGACGGCGTCGCCGAGGACATCGCGACAAACGACTGCGATCCGTTCAGTAAGGCCGATTCGCCACCGCTTCCGCCGCCACCGCTGCCGCCGCCTGGCGTCGCGGCACCACTGTCATACAGCACCGCTGCGTTCCCTGCGGCCCCCGCGTCGACGCAAAACGTTCCATCTGGCGTGCAGGCGAGTGCATATGTCACAAACGGCAGCGTCTGCACCGCCGACCACGACGATCCGGAGCCGGCGTAGAGGCGGCTGCTCACCGTCCCGATGTCGGTCGCGTAGATACAGGGCGAGCGGCGGCACGTGATCTGCCAGCCGAATGGCTGCTGCTTCGATCCTGGCCACCACGTCCATGTCGCGCCGCCGTCGGCGGTGTGGAAGAGTGCGCCGGAGCACTCCGTGGCGCTCCCCGCCGGCCCGCCGCACTGAATGCCACCGACAACGTAGCCGGCTGTCGGAGACTGGAACTCGACATCGACCAGCTCGCTGTATGACACATCACAGACGGTTTGCCCGGGCGAGCAGACCGGCTCCGGCAGCGCTTCGGCAGTCCACGTACTTCCCATGTCTGAGCTGAACCAGACACCGCTGCCGACGGTCCAGCAGTGCGCGGCGTCGATGCAGCGCACTGTGCTGACGAACCCGGGAGCTACGGCGGTGGTCCACGAGGTGCCGCCGTCGCGGGTGATCGTCACATCGCCCTGCGTCGTGTTGCCCGCGGTGCCAACCGCGACGCAGTCCTCGACCGAGGGGCAGGCGACCGAGTCCACGGCGGCTGGTACGAACGTCCTGACGGACCAGGTGGCGCCGCCGTTCGTGGTCTCGGCAAAAGAGTTGCTCGCAGCAGCGAACGCATAGCACGTCAGCGCGGTGGGACATGCGATGGCATTCAGCGGAATCGACACCGGCAGCGTCATCCATGACGCGCCCGCGTCGTGTGTCTCTGTGACCATGCCGCCGCTTCCCGCTTGACCCACGGCGAAGCAGCGCTGAAGCGATGGACATGTGGCGTCGTTGTACGTGGTGCTGCCGGCCGGCAGATGCAATGCGCCAGTCGTAACCGCCGTGAACGGTTGTGCGCTCGCCAATACTGGGCCGGGCGCTGCCAGCATGACCAGACCGAGCAGCAGCACGCTGCCACACCCCCACGCCGCGACCCTCGCCATCGGCCGGGATTGTGCTCGATTTGCCTGCAACCCGTCAGGTCGATACCAGCGCGCCCGGATTCATGATTGCCGCCGGATCGAGCTCGCGCTTCAGGGCACGCAAGCATGACATCGCGGACTCGCCGCGGGCGAGTGGGAGCCACGCCGCATGGTCGCGCCCGATGCCATGGTGGTGACTCAGCACGCCGCCATAGTCGACGATCGCATCTGTGGCGGCTCGCTTGGCGTCGTGCCACTGCGACACAGGATCAGGCGCCTGCGGCGCCAGTATCGTGAAGTACAGTGACGCACCCTCGGGATAGAGATGCGACACATGGCAGCCGACCAGCGGCCAGGTGCCGTGGCGGCGAAGCGCGAACAGCAGAGCAGAGGTCACCGCGTTTCGCAGCTCGTCAAGCCGCGACCAGGTGGCACCTGTTTCCAGCGTCTCGACCAGCACACCCCGGTCCAGCAGCGCGTCGCGCAGATACGGCGCGGCGAAGCGATCGCGCAGCCACGATCTTCCCGGCGACGTCCCCAGGCTGATCGCGCCGTGGCGACGCAGCATCGGTCCTGCCGAATGCATGCGCGCGCCGATATCGTGAGTCGAGCCCTCCCATCCGAGAATGGCCAGGCAAGGACGGGGCTGTCCGCGGGCTTCGAGGTAGCGCAGCGCGAACCGCGTCATCCCGCTCTCAGACATCGCGAACCCTGCTCGCGTTTCATCAGCGTCGCTCAGCCGCGCCACGTCGGGAAGATGCTGGTGCTGCGCCAGCTCGCGGAACGCTGCGGCGCCCTCTTCGAATATGGGAAACGACCAGCCGGCATATCTGCGCGCGGCTGGGTCGGGGCGAACTCGCACGGTGACACCAGTGATGAGACCTAATGCGCCCTCAGACCCGACGAGCATCTGCAGCAGCGATGGGCCTGTTGCAGAGGGCGGTTCCGCTCTGACGTTGCACTCGCCGGCTGGCGAGGCCATCGTGAGACCGCGCACCATCGCATCGAACCTGCCGTATCCCGCCGAAGCCTGACCCGCCGACCGCGTGGCGGCGAATCCACCTGCAGTTGCGTACTCGAACGACTGCGGGAAGTGGCCGAGCGTCACGCCGCGTGCGTTGAGCTCTGCCTCGATGCGTGGCCCGCGCATGCCGGCGCCGAGCGTCGCCAGGAGGCTGGTGCTGTCGAAATTGGTCAGCGCATCGAGCCGGTCCGTGTCCACAGCGACGCAGGGCGAACGCAGAGGCGTCGTCACACCGCCGACCACGCTCGTTCCACCACCGAACGGCACAACAGCGCATCCGGCGGCGGCGCACGCCGCAATCACCGCTGCCACCTCGGCGTGGTTCGCTGGATGCACAACCGCGTCCGGCGCTGCATCGAGTGTCGCCGAGCGCAGCCGCAGCAAGTCGAGGTAGCTGCGGCCGCCGGCGTGGCGAATGCGCTCCTCCTCGTCGCTGCGAACGTTCAGGCTGCCGCAGATCTCCACGAGTGCCGAGCGCAATTCGCTTGGCAGCGAGCAATCCGGCATGCGCACATCGCTCAGCAGCGGTGCACGCGACACGATGCTGCCATCGATGCCGCATTCTTCTCGGAGCAGCGTCAATAGCCCCGGGGGAACCGGCACCTGGCGGTCTCCCCATCCCCACCAGCGCAGCGGCGGAGGCGGTGCCCCGCTCATACGGCGGCGATGGCTGCCGCTGCGGCCGGTTCCGCGGCGCGTCGATCCTCGGCGATGACCCCGAGACGCACCCGGCGGTCGAGCAGGTCGTCGACGGTGAGCGCACCCTCGTGCAGCACGCCGAATCGCAGCTCGACTCGCAGCGGTTGCAGTCCGTCGGCGACGGGTTCCATCAATCCTGGCTCACGAGCAGCCATGCGAGCTATGGACGTGGCCTCGATGCCGTAGCGGCGCACCAGGCGTTGTGGCGCGTCGACACCGCTGAGCACATCTGGCGGTGCCGCACCTACCAACGGAAGCCCCGTGGTGCGGCTGGTCGTCAGGGAGGCAATGTGCAGCGCATCCACCGTCTCCTGCGCCATGCGCCGGTACGTGGTCAGCTTGCCCCCCACCACGGTGATGACACCGCTCTCAGGGTCGCTGACGATCGCGTGACGCCTGCTCAGGTCCGCAGTGTTGTCCTGCCGCCCTGCCAGCAGCGGGCGGAAGCCGGCGTACCGCCCCGCAATGTCGTCGTGGCACAGCGGGATCCGCAGCGAGTGATTGAGCACGTCCAGCATGAAGCGCTCCTCATCGGGTGTGACCACCGGTA
>JAFAJR010000005.1 GCA_019236085.1 Candidatus Dormiibacterota bacterium | reverse complement strand
TACCAGACGAGGTGCAGCAATTCCTCGACTGGCAGCGCATCCAGCGGAACCGCCCGCCGACCACGGTGCGCGCCTACCGCCAGGACCTGGCGAAGTTCGTGGCCTTTCGCCGCGGGCTGCCCCTGGGAGACGGGTTCTGCGCCGGCCTCGACCGCGCTGCCCTGCGGCGGTACCAGGTGGAGCTGGCCGACGTCCTCCCCCACTCCCGGACACGGGCCCGGGCGCTGGTCGCGCTGCGAAGGTTTCTGGCGTATGCCTACGACGAGGGGTGGCTGTCCGCCGAGCTGTCCAGGCTGGTCACGGTGCCGCGCTACGTCGTCGGTGACCCGCACCCGGTGCCCACCGAGCTGGTGCCGTCCTTGTTGCGGGCCCTGCCGCGCGGTTCACTGCGGGACCTCCGGGACCGGGCTCTGGTCCACTTCCTGGTGAGCAGCGGCTGCCGCATCGCCGAGGCCTGCGCCCTGGACCGCGGCGACGTCCGGGCTGAAGGCTTTCGAGTTCTTGGCAAAGGTGGCAAATACAGGACGGTCTTTCTCACGGCTGAGGCACACGCCGCGGTGCGCGACTACCTCGAGGCCCGCGGTCCCGATGAGAGCCCCGCACTGTTTATCAACGTTGCCAGGGCAGAGCTGCGACGGGGCCGTCCGGTGGCGGAGAACCGGCTCACCACCGATGGCGCCCGTCATGCCCTGGCGGCGCTGCGCCGGCGCCTGGGCGGCGACGACACGGTGTTCGAGGCGGTCCGGCATCTGCGCAGCCCTCATGCAGCGCGCCATACAGCCGCCACCACGCTGCTGGAGGCGACCAACGGCGACGTCCGCCTGGTCCAGGAGGTGCTGGGTCATGCCTCGCTGGAGACCCTTCGGGTCTATACGGAGATCACCGACCGCCGCAAGCGCGCCGCCTACGAACGTCTCGGCGAGTACCTGGCGGCGGCGGGCACCGACCGAAGCGAGGGCTGAGGCCGCGCCGGCGGCTCAGCGCCCCGGCTCGTTGCCAGCGGTGTCGGGGCGCCAGACGTCGCCGAGGACGCGGACGTCTCCCTCGAAATCCGCCGCCCACGCGGCTTCTATCTCCCCTCCGATCGGCGGCCGGAGCTCCAGCCCATGCAGCTCGGCGCGGTCAATCCAGCGGACGTCACAGAGGATGGCATCGTCCCCGCAGCGGAGGTCGCCGCCGGTCACCTCGGCCCGGTACACGAGGTTGAGGATGTGCCGGCCGCCCGGCACGATCACCTCGCAGATCAGCAGCAGGCGGCCGACCGACATCGCATAGCCCGTCTCCTCCACGGCTTCTCGCGCAGCGGCCTGTTGCAGGGTCTCGCCCACCTCCAGCCCGCCGCCCGGCAGCAGCCAGTACCGCCTCCCCTCTTTCTCGTGCTGCACCAGCAGGATGCGACCGTCGCGGACAGTGCACACCGCGACGCGTACCCGCACTCCCCGAGCCATCGGGCGGAATTATCGGGGGCGCGAATGTCCTTGACTCGAACATCCGTTCCCTGGTACGGTGTGCTCATGGAACAGATGTTCGCTGCACGGGATTACTCGGCGCCGCACCTGTACCGCCGTGTCCGCCGCCGCCGCGGGCGGTCGACCCTTATCGCCGCCCTGCTGGCCGGCGCCGGGACGGTTGTCCTGGCGGGCGTGGCCTACGGCGGTGGCTCGGCGCCACAACACCGGGTCACGGTCCAGGCGGGTCAAACGTTGTGGGGGATTGCCGACGCTCACTATTCGGGAAGCGACGTCGAGCAGCGCGTGGCCGACATCGAGACGGCCAACCACCTGCGGACGGCGGCGATCAGCCCTGGCGAGATCCTGATCCTGCCGGGACTCTGACCGGTCGCGGCATGGCCGGCTGGGGCACGGTCCGGCCGCGTTGCACGTCCTCCAGCCAGCGAGGCGTTCCCGACGGCGCCGGGCGTGGCGTGCCCCGACGCCAGGTCCCGCCGTCGCCGCCACCGCCCTCGTCACCTTCGGCGTCCTCCGCGGCGAGCAGTCGGAGGAACAGGATGGTGAAAGCGGCGAACAGTGCGATCTTGCTCAGCAGGGCCATGCATGCCCCGGCGATCTGCTGGTCGGTGAGCGGGT
>JAFAJR010000309.1 GCA_019236085.1 Candidatus Dormiibacterota bacterium | reverse complement strand
GCTGACAACGCTGGCGATCGCTGTGCTCGCGTGGCTGCTGTGGGTCCCCGTCAACACCGCGGCGATCCGACCCGGTGCCTTTGCCGGACTGGTCATCCTCGACGACTTCCTCGCCTCGGTCTTCATCGGCGGGTTGGTTGGAAGCATGATCACGCTGCTGCCACTCCGCTTTCTTCCCGGGTGGGATTTGCGACAGTGGAACCGCGGCGCCTGGCTGGTGTGCTACGTGCTCGCCGGCTTCGGTGTGGTCGAGGTACTGCTCATCCCGCACAACGACAATCACAGCAACGCGCCGCTGGTCACCACCATCGTCCTGCTCGTCGTGTTCGGTGGCGGTTCGCTCGGGCTGCGTGAATACTTCGCACGACGGCGGCGAGAACCATGGCTGACCGGATCAACATCGTTCCGCGCGCATGTCCGTGGGTTGCTCACACCCACGGTCGCAGCGGCATCGATTCAGGAAGAGTCTGCCGATGAACTTGTACGCCGGCCTTCACACCCAATGCGCCGCTAATCCAGCGTTTGGGCGGAGTTCGAGAACCTTTTCGTCGGCTGTAGCTAGGCTAGATAGCTATCGCCCGCACGCCCGTCGCCTCATCGGTCCACCCGCCACTGAAGGCACCATTCGACTTCACGGCGAAGAGACCACTGGTGTAGAGCGCTCCGATCGTGTCGTCAGAGACGGCGATCGCCTGCACGCCCGTCGCCTCATCGGTCCACCCGCCACTGAAGGCACCATTCGACTTCACAGCGAAAGGACCATTGGCGCTGTACAGGGCAGCGATCGTAGAGCCCGAGGACTGGACCGGAGCGTGAACCACACCAATGACTGGGTAGGTCCAACTTCCGCTTGCTTTGACAGTGAGACTGCTACCCAAGAGTTGGCCCGTGGTCGTCACGGTGCTACTCGTGTTCGAGCCCGCGTTCTGACTCACGTATGTAACGCTGGAGCCGTTTACGGCGCTGATGATCAAGACATGCCCATCCGGCTCGAAGGTGCTGCCATCCATGACGTTGACCGAAACGACATCGCCCGGGCTGACGTGGGTGATGGACCCCTGAGCTTGTTTCCGGAGGTTTGATGGCGCCTCGTCGAACATTGAGTCTCGCGCATTGGCCTTGCTGCGCCCACCATTGCCCTGCCACGTCGAGTTGATCCAACCGTTGGCGACGTACAGGCGGTTGACAAGTTCCACGCACTGCCACTCGGCCCCGGTAGCCACCACCGTCCCGGACGGCGTGGTCGCCGAGTTTTCGCAGCGGCCTGTGGAGCCGGAGTTGGAGTAGACGGGTACACCACTGAACCCTCCCGGCCAGGAAGCACCTAGAAGTTGCACGCCAAAGTTCCTTCCGTCACTGCATGTTGTCGTCCCGGCCGCTTGTGCAGCAAGAGACGTCGTTCGAGGTAGGCTCACGGGTCCTCGTAACCCGCCGACGACCAGCGCCGCCGATGCCAAGAGGGTTGCGACCGATGCTGCGATTGTTCCCCACGCCGCGGCCCCATTCCTATCCCCTGCGTTCACGCCCCTTGCCCTCTCCGGATCCCAATTCTTCGACGGTGTGTCCCGCCGCCCTCGGTCGGCAGGGTTCGTACGACGGTCAACTTTACACCCGGCTTTGACGTGATACGAACGCCTTCCGATCGTGTCCGAGAGCAGTTACCACCGTTGCGTGAGTCAGGTCGCCTTTCCTGGGCCATCCGGGAGCTCACCGCAACACGCCTGCCGCTGTTGCGCCCGGACGAGAGGGCGGTCGTCAGGGGCGGTGGCGACGCACGGGAGTGCTCGTCGACTAGCGCACCTGATTCTCGCCTGGCGGTGACACGGACCCTGCTCCTAACCCCAGCGCCTATTGGGAGCGAGCCTGGCGCAGTAGGAACCGACGTCGTTCAAGGAGCCTGCCAACGCACCCGAGAGGCGTGGGACTAGGAGCAAAGACGACGCGGGCGGCTGCTAGCCCAACATTGCCGCGTCGATCGCCTCTGCAGCCTGGCGCTGGATGTTCTCGGTCACGTGCGAATACAAGTCGAGTGTGATGGCGATGGTTGAGTGCCCCAGCATCTCGGACGCTGCCTTCGGGTGCACTCCCCTACTTAGCATCACCGTCGCGGCGGTGTGGCGGAGATCGTGAAACCGGATCATCGGCAGCTTCGCCTGCGTGAGGATCCGCTGCATCGCCGTACGAACCGTCGTCGGGGACAGGTAGTCGCCGAACTCATTGGTGAAGACCCATCCGGATCTGACCCAGTCCGAGCCAACTACGGCGCGCTCTGAATCTTGCAGCTCGAGATGTCGCTGGAGAGCTGCGACAGCGACGGCACCCAAGGCCACCGTCCTCGAACGGCCCGACTTGGGACTCGTGACCGTTGATAAATAAGGGGAAATGGAGTGCCGAGGGACAGAATCGAACTGTCGACACCAGGTTTTTCAGACCTGTGCTCTACCAACTGAGCTACCTCGGCGTGAGCGACGCCACAGCATACCCAGCCATGGCGGCGCCGGCACCCTGCATACAATCGAGCCCATGGGCCGCGTCATCCACGTTCGTCTCCACGGGCTCGAGCCCCAGCAGCGCGAACCGCTCAACGCACGCTTCGCAGAGCTCGCCGCCTGCCGGGAATGGCGTGACCAGGTGCCCTGGCTGGCAGACGCCGAATCGACAGGCCTCTTCGAGCAGCTGTACTTCGCCGACGCGCAACGCTCCGATGGCGCGCTGAGCGCCGCGGCCTTCCTCCGCGTCGCCGGCGACGAGACGGATGCGCTGGCCCTGCTCTTCATGCTGCGCGACCTCTCGGAGCGGTTCGGGGTCAGCGTTCTCGTCAGCGACCCTGAAAACCCCATCCTCAAGCTGCGGGCAATCGAGATGCGCGGCGGCCGCCTCCCGGACGGCAGCGCCCTGGAGTCGAAGCTCGTGCGCCGCCCTATCTTCAAGCGGCTGCGCGGCGGGCAGCGCATCGAGATGTATCCGCCGCGAGCGCTGGGCAGCGCCTTCGGCACCGTCGAGGGGACGGACCGGGAGCGGCGCTCCTGGAGCTTCCTGGTGCACGGCATGCGCGACTCGCGGCCCAGCTTCTTCGAGGCCGAGGCCGAGGCGATGCGCATCTGGCG
>JAFAJR010000040.1 GCA_019236085.1 Candidatus Dormiibacterota bacterium | reverse complement strand
GTCGCGCATGCGGTCCGACACGCGGCGCCGGGCGGTGTCCAGCGCCCGCTGGGCGCGCTGCCGCTCCGCGCTGTCGCGCCGGTGCTCGGCCAGCAGCCGCTCTCCCAGCGCCACGACCTCTTGATAGCGGAACGCCTGGCTGAACTTGCCGCTGCTGATCGCGGCGACCAGACTGGCGATCGCCGCCTCCAGCTGGCGGCGCGGCTCTCCTTCAAGGGCAGCAAGCTCGTCGGCCAGGATCGGCCGGGCCAGGCCGTGCGCCCGGCGCACCCAGGCGGGCAGGTGGTGGTGCTGCGGCTCCGGCAGCGCCGGCGTCACCGCGGCCTTGGCCAACCCTTGAGGGCGCACGATGGCGGGGAAACTCGGCGGCATCGCGGCTCGCGGCCGAAGCCGCGGCGCCTGATGCGTGCGCCCCTCCGCCTCCGATGGGCCCTCGGGACCAGCTGGTCTGGCGATCACTCGCCGCTTCCCGGTTCGCTCAACGGGGGCATCGTACCAATCCCGCCCGAACGGATCGACGGTGTGCGCTGCAACGATCGGTGCATACACTGCTCGAAGATGGGAGTCGAGGTTGGCTGAGCAGCCGGCGGTGCTCACCGACGAAGAGGTAGAGACACTGCGGCATGCCGGCCGGGCGTGGGCCGTGGGTCCTGTCTCGCGCGCCGACCCCAGTGTCTCAGCCGTTGCCCCCGACCTCGACCTGGTGGAGCGCCGCGGCAGGCCGGGACGGCAGTACGTCCGCGTCCACCGCTCCGAGCAGGAGGGGTTCGAACGGGTCACCACCGGCTGGCTGACGGCCACCCGGCGCACCACCCAGCCGGCGACCGGCTTCGGACAGTTCCGCCGCCGGATCCGCACTGCATTGCTCGGTCCGCCGCTGGCCACCCGACAGCTGGTGCACGAACGGCTGACGAAGGTGAAGGCGCTGGCAGTGCTGTCGTCCGACGCGCTGTCGTCGGTCGCCTACGCAACCGAGCAGATCCTGCTCGTCTTCGCCGGCGCCGGCCTCCTGGTCACCGCGCAGGGACAGCACTTCGACGTCTGGATCATGGCGGCGATCGCCTTCCTCATCTTCGCCGTCGTGCTCAGCTACCGGCAGACGATCAAGGCGTACCCCAAGGGCGGCGGCTCGTACATCGTCGCCAAGGACAACCTCGGGCCGCTGGCGGGATTGATCGCCGCCTCGGCGCTCATGACCGACTACGTGCTGACGGTCGCAGTGTCTGTGTCCAGCGGCATCTCGTACCTGGTGGGGCCGTTCCCCTCGCTGGTCCCCCTCACAGTCCCGCTCTGCGTCATCGCCATCGCCCTGATCTGCGTGGGCAACCTGCGCGGCATCCGGGAATCCGGCACCATCTTCGCCGCACCGACGTACCTCTTCATCGGCGCGGTGATGGCGATGCTGGCGATGTCGGCGATCAAGATCCTCAGCGGAGGGTGCGCTCACGGCGCCTGCGCTGCCGCCGCCGGTCCCGAGTACACGCCGCCGGTGCTGCAGCCGCTGCAAACCGTCGGGCTGCTGCTGATCCTGCAGGCCTTCGCCTCCGGCTGCAGCGCGCTGACAGGCATCGAGGCGATCAGCGACGGCGTCCCCGCGTTCAAGCCGCCGGAATGGCGCAACGCCCGGCGGACGCTCGTCATCATGGGCTCGCTGCTGGGCACGATGTTCATCGGCATCACGCTGGTGGTGCATGTCACGGGCATCCATGTCGACGACCCCAGCAACCCGCACTACCAGGTGCTGCTGGGCAAGGTCGCCAAGATGGCGTTCGGCAACGGGTCGGTGGGCTACTTCGCCGTGAGCTTCACGACATTCCTCATCCTGATCCTGGCCGCCAACACGGCCTTCAGCGACTTTCCCCGCCTCTTCTTCTTCCTCTCGCGGGATGATTACGCGCCGCATCAGTTCAAGCGCCTGGGCGAGCGTCTGGCATTCAGCAACGGCATACTCGTGCTGGCCGGGCTCGCGGTCGTGCTGGTTGTCGTGTTCAAGGGCAACGTCTCGTTGCTGATCCCCCTGTACGCCATCGGTGTCTTCATCGCCTTCACCATGTCGCAGTCAGGGATGGTGGTGCGCTGGTTGCGCCGCCGCGAGCCGGGGTGGCGCGTGGCGATGCCGTTCAACCTGCTGGGCGCCTGCCTCACTGCCATCGTCTTCGTGGTGGAGGCGGTGAGCAAGTTCCGCGACGGCGCGTACATCGTGCTCATCATCATCCCCTGCTTCGTCGCGCTCTTCTTCGCCATCCACCGCCATTACCGTGAGGTGTCGCAGCAGATCGCGCCGGAGATCCCGACCTCTCCGGCTCGCATGAACCCGGTGTGCATCGTGCCCATCGCCGACATGAACAACGTGGCGTTGCAGAGCCTGGCGTTCGCCCGCACCGTGAGCGACAAGGTGATAGCGGTGCACGTCTGCGACGACGAGCATCACATCGCCAGGCTGCGCGCAATGTGGGAGGTGTGGGGCAATCACGTGCCACTCGAGATCATCGAGTCGCCGTACCGCAGCTTCGTCAGGCCGCTGCTCGCCTACATCGACGCCGTGGACCGGCAGCGCGACGACGACACGCTGGTCATCGTGCTGCCGGAGCTGGTTGCCACGCGCTGGTGGCACCAGTTCCTGCACAACCAGAGCGCGCTGCGGCTCAAGGCCCTGCTGTTGTTCCGGCCCGGGACCGTCGTCGTGAACGTGCCGTACCACCTGCGCCGCCACCAGCACGTGCGGCGCCACTTGCGCGAGGACCTGGACGCGATTTGAGCGCCACCACGCCACCGGTGCGGCGTGCGGCGAGCCGCAGCTCGCGGAACGAGCGCTCCATGCACTTGCCGAAGACCTCGACGTCAGCCACGCCGTGCGCGTCAGCCAGGTAGCCGAAGTTGAGCTGTCCCAGGTAGCTGAAGATGGCGATTGCCACCTGCTGTCCTTCGTACAGAAAGGCGATGGGGAACGCCTCCACCAGCTGCGCCCCACGGCAGTAGAGCGGGAACTGCGGGCCGGGCACGTTGGTGACGACGAGGTTGAAGCCGATCTGGCTCAGCGAGGCACGCGAAACCATGGCATGCAATGTCGCCGGGGCAAATCCTGCCAAGTTCAGCAGAAAGTCGGCGCCCACGGCCTGACGCCGCGCTTTCAGCCGGCCCACTCTCTGGATGACCTCCTGCATGCGGTCGTCGGCGTGGGCTTCGCCGACGGGCAGCCGCACCAGCAGCATCGCCAGCCGGTTGCCCAGCGCTGTGCGCTCGCTGACGTCGCGGATGCTCACCGGACACAGCGCCTGCAGCTGGTTGCGCTCCAGGCCCGGGTCCTCGCCGTGGGCACTCAGGTAGTGCCGCAGGCCGCCGGCGACGATCGCCAGCACAACGTCGTTGATGGTGCCGCCGAACTCCGACTTGATGGCGCGGAAGTCATCGAGCGGGAACCGGCTGAACGCATAGGCTCGAGTGGGTCCCGTGCGGCCATTGATGATGGACTTCGGGGCGCGCATCGTCCCGGCCATGGCCGCGAGCCCGCTCGCTGTTTCCGCAATCGCGCCTGCCAATCGCTGCGGCTTCCCGGCGACCGCCCGCGCAGCGCTCAGCACCCGGCCGGGGCGTGACAGCCGGTCACGCATCGAGGCCATAAGCAGCTGCGTCGCCGACGGCGGCTGGTCCGGCAACCAGAACGACGCGTCGTCGCGCTCCGGCGCGTCCGCCTCGGTGTCGAACAGCACTGTCACCAGCTCCAGGTTGCTGATGCCGTCCACCATGGCGTGGTGCGTCTTGGTCAGGAGCGCCCAGCGGCCGCCGCGCAGCCCCTCGATGACATACAGCTCCCACAGCGGGCGCCGCCGGTCGAGCTGCCGCGAGAAGACCCGGGCGACGTACTCGCGCAGCTCGCGGTCGCCGCCGGGCTTGGGGAGCGCGGCACGCAGCACGTGGTTGCGAATGTCGAATTCAGGGTCGTCGATCCACACCGGCACATCGAAGCTGAGCGGCAGGAATGCGACCTTCTGCCGGTACCGGGGGATGATGTCGAGGCGGGCCGCGATGCTGCGCACGATTCCCTCGTAGAGCGCTTCACCACTGCCCCGCGGGCTGGGTTCGAAGATCGCGACACCGCCGATGTGCATGTGCGTGTGCCGCTTCTCCAGGTGGAGAAACGACGCATCGAGGGCGCTGAGCTTCTGGGCGCCGGGCACTGTGCGGCGAATGTTAGGCGCGGAAGGCCGACGGACAGAAGTCGTTGAGCACGCAGTCCCGGCAGCGGGGACGGCGCGCGACGCAGATCCTGCGTCCGTGCAGGATGAGCCGCAGGCTCAGCTCGGTCCACTCGGCAGCGGGGACCATGCGCATGATGTCCGCCTCGATCTTCTCCGGGTCGGTGGCGGTGGTCAGCCGCAGAAGGCGGGTGAGCCGCTGCACGTGCGTGTCCACCGGGAACCCCGGCACGCCGAAGGCCACCCCGAGCACCACGTTCGCCGTCTTCCTCCCCACGCCACGCAGCTTGACGAGCTCCTCCATCTGCCCCGGGACCTCGCCGCCGTGCAGGCGCACAAGGTCCTGGCTCATCTCGATGACCGCCCGCGTCTTGGAGCGGAAGAAGCCAGTGGGCCGCAGCACCGCCTCGAGCTCCCCCGGCTCGGCGACGGCAAAGGCGGCGGCGTCGGGATAGCGGGCGAACAGCCCCGGCGTCACCAGGTTGACCCGCACGTCGGTTGTTTGGGCGCTGAGGATGACGGCAACCAGCAGCTGGAACGGGTCGTTGAAGCGCAGCTCCGTGTGAGCCTCCGGGTAGGCCCCGGCCAACCGCTGCACCGTCAACAGGGCGCGCTGCTTCGCCCCGGCGGGAAGCCGCCGTGTCGTCGCCATCAGCCGCGATGCTGCCACCCCGCGGCACCGGTACGGCTCCGTAGAATCCCCCGCCGTGCGGTCCAAGATCACGGTGGTGGGCGCCGGCAACGTGGGTGCCACGCTGGCCCAGCGCCTCGCCGAACGCGACCACGCCGACGTGGTGCTGGTCGACATCGTCGAGGGCATGCCGCAGGGCAAAGCGCTCGACCTGCTGGAGACAGGGCCGATCTGCGGCTACGACTCCCTGGTGACCGGCGCCAACGGGTACGACGACACCGACGGTTCCCAGGTCGCGATCATCACCAGCGGCGTGCCCCGCAAGCCGGGTATGTCGCGCGACGACCTGGTGATGACCAACGCCAAGATCGTCGCCGGGGTGGCCCGCGAGGTCACCTCGCGCTCCCCGGGCTGCGTGCTGATCGTGGTCGCCAACCCGGTTGACGGCATGGCCCAGCTCTCACTGGCGGTGAGCGGCTTTCCGCGTTCCCGGGTCATCGGCATGGCCGGGGTGCTGGACACGGCGCGCTTTCGCACCTTCATCGCCCAGGAGCTCGGTGCCTCGGTCCACGACGTCCAGGCGTATGTCCTGGGCGGCCACGGCGACACGATGGTGCCGCTCACCCGGCTGTCGACCGTTGCCGGCATCCCGGTGTCGGCGCTGATCCCACCGGAACGGCTCGAGGCAATCGTGCAGCGAGCTCGCGACGGCGGGGCTGAGATCGTGAACCTGCTCAAGACCGGCAGCGCCTTCTACGCGCCGAGCGCTGCTGTGGCCCAGATGGTCGACGCGATCCTCTTCGACACGCAGCAGGTGCTGCCGTGCACCGTGATGCTTGACGGCGAGTACGGCATCCGCGGCGTATTCACCGGGGTGCCGGTGCGGCTGGGCGACGGCGGCATGGCCGGCGTGGTGGACATAACACTCACCGCCGAAGAGCTGGCGGCGCTGCACCGCTCGGCCGAGTCGGTCCGCCAGGTGGTGGAGATCATGGAGTCGCGCCGGGCTGAGATCGACCCCTCGCTGGGCTCGCTCTCCCCAGGCATCGCGATCGGCTGAGGCGCGCCCTCAGAAGCGCCGACGGGCGTTCACGTCGACGGACTGCGGGCTGAGCTGACGCAGCAGCTCGGGTGTCAGCTGCGTCAGGGACTCGATGACGCAGTCAGCCTGAGCCACGGCATCTGCCGGCAGGGATTGGTCACTGCGCACCGCGACGCATGCCATGCCCGCCGCCTTCGCGGACCGCACGCCGTTCGGGGAATCCTCGACGGCTATGCATTCGACTGGCGCTGCGCCGCAGAGCCTGGCGGCGCTGCGATAGACGGCCGGGTCCGGCTTGCCCAGCTCCTCGTCGTCTGCGCTGCATACAGCATCCACCAGCTGGACGACGTCCAGGCGCTGCAGCACAGCATCGATCAGCTCGCGTGACGACGACGAGGCCACAGCGACCTGCAAGCCGAGCGATTTCGCAGTGCGCAGCGCCTCCACTGCACCGGGAAGCACGATGAGGTCCGACTTGGCGTGCTCGACCATGCCGCGCACGATGGCCCGTTCCACAGCGCGGGGGCGGATGCCGTCCCACGGCCGTGCGCGGTACCAGTGGTCCACGACCTCGCCGATGCGCAGCCCCCAGGTCTCGCGCAGCTGTTCATCGCTGAGCTCGATGCCGAGGCGAGAGAACACGTCGCGCTCCACGCGCCGCCACACCGGTTCGGTGTCGACGAGTACGCCGTCCATATCGAAGATGCAGGCTCTGATCATGGTTGCGGGCGGCCATCCGCAGGCGGGACCACCGCGCCGTGCGGCGGCGCGGTGCTGTCCGGTCCCGGTGTGGAAATGGTCGGCGGCTCGGGCCGCGGCGGCCTGTAGTGCATGCCGAAGATCGGACCGACCACGACCAGCAGGTTCAGCATCGCCTTCCGTGTCTCCGATTCACCCCAAGCGGGTGTGCGGGAATAGTAGTAGAACCACAGGAATCCGCCGATCATCGCCGCGAGCACGACGGACAGCACGATGAGAGCAATGCTCACTTGACGTCACCGCGAGGCCGGGCGCATGCCGCAGCGAGCATACGAAGCGTCGAGAGCGAGCGCGACAATCGCGCAGCGGCGCGAGCTCGAGACGCGTAGTCGGGAGAGCGAAGGCATGCGCCCGGTCTCGCCGTTTGCTCAGGTGGTGGATTTGCTCTCGCGCTTGCCGAACACGGCTCGCCCGATAAACCGCACCGGATCCCAGTGTTTGTCTGCCACGCGCTCCTTCATGGGGATGATGGCGTTGTCGGTGATATGGATGTGCTCTGGGCAGACCTCTGTGCAGCATTTCGTGATGTTGCAGTAGCCGAGGCCGCCTTGGTCGCGAACCTGGTCGCGGCGGTCGAGCACGTCCTTGGGATGCATCTCCAATGAGGCGACGCGCACGAAGAAGCGCGGGCCGTAGAAGCGGTCCAGGTACTCGTGGGTGCGCATGATGTGGCAGACGTCCTGGCACAGGAAGCACTCGATGCACTTGCGGAACTCGTAGACGCGCTCCATGTCGCGCTGCTGGATGCGCCACGGACCCGCATCTCCTTGTGCGTGGGTGAAGGGCGGGATCTCGCGGTTCACCTCGTAGTTGCGCGAGACGTCGGTGACCAGGTCCTTGATCAGGGGGAAGGTCTTCAGCGGCCGGACGGTGACGGGGCCAGAGGGCAGGTCGTCAACGCGCGTCTTGCACATGAGGACGGGCCGCCCATTGACCTCTGCGCTGCATGAGCCGCACTTGGCAGCCTTGCAGTTCCAGCGGCAGGCGAGATCGGTGTCCAGGTTGTGCTGCACGTAGTGCACGGCGTCCAGCACCACCATGCCGGTCACGATGGGGACCTGATACTCGACGTCACGCAGCTGCGTCGCAGGCGTGCCCTTCTGCACCGTCAGGGTCATGGTCTCGCCGGTGAGCCCGTCGTTCACGAGAGGTATC
>JAFAJR010000025.1 GCA_019236085.1 Candidatus Dormiibacterota bacterium | reverse complement strand
CGGCGGCGTGAGATGGAGCGAACGCTGGCTCGCGGACCGGCGCTGGACGCCGCGACCCGGGAGCGCATCGACCTGCTGACCGCAAGCTTGGTGCGCAAGCTGCTGCACGGCCCGATCACCCATCTGCGTGCCTCGAGCGGCGATCCCGCGGCGGCGATCGCCATCCGTGCCGCCTTTGACCTCGACGATGTCGAGCTGGGTGGCGCCGCCGGCGAGCGCGCCGCCAGGACGCGGGACTGAGCGGTCCCCTGCGGCTGGCCACCCGGGGCTCCGCCCTGGCGCTGGCCCAGGCCACGCTGCTGGCTGACGCTCTGCGAGCAGTCGGGGTCCAGGTCGATCAGGTGGTGATACGGACCACCGGTGACAGCCTCCCCGAGGTTCCCGCTGCGGCCATGGAAGGGCAGGGCTGGTTCACCACCGAGATCGAGCGGGCTCTGGCTGAGGACCGCGCCGATCTGGCCGTCCACAGCGCCAAGGACCTGCCCACCCAATTGGGCCATGGACTCGAGGTGGCCGCATACCTTCCCCGGGGCGATGCGCGCGACGGCGTCGTCGGCGCGCCGCTGCGCCGGCTTCCCGGCGGCGCCAGGGTCGGCACCAGCAGCGTCCGGCGCGAGGCCATGCTCCGCGGCCTCCGCCCTGATCTGGCCATCGTGGCCATGCGGGGCAACGTCGACACCAGGCTGCGCAAGCTGGACTCGGGAGAGGTGGACGCCCTGGTCCTGGCGTGCGCCGGGCTCGACCGGCTCGGGCTGGGCGAGCGCGCTGCGGAACGCCTGGACCCGGAGTCGTTCGTCCCGGCGCCCGGTCAGGGAGCGATCGCTGTCGAGGCGCGCTCCGGCTCCGAGGCGGCCGATCTCGCCCGGCGCCTCGACGACGCCGCGACGCGGTCTGCCGTGACCGCCGAGCGGGCGGTGCTCGCCGGGGTCGGCGGCGGCTGCATGCTGCCGCTCGGCGTGTGGGCACGCCTGGAGGGCGACGACCTGGCGGTGAATGCCGCACTGCTCGGCGCCGAGGCCTCGCGGTATGCCTCGGGGCGCGGCGACCCCGCAGATCCTCTGGCTCTGGCCGCGACGGTGGTCCGGATGCTCACCGGGTGAGCGGGCTGCAAGGCCGTCGGGTGTTGGTCACCGCGACCCGCGACGCCGCCACCGGCCTGGTCGACGCCCTGCACGCCGCAGGAGCCGAGGTCGTGGTGGTGCCGATGGTCACCACGGTTCCCGTCGCCTCGCCGCACGATGTGCGGGCAGCGGTTGCCGCCCTCGAAGCGGCGAACGGGGCTCGCTGGATCGTGTTCAGCAGCGCGGTGGCGGTACGCCTGGTCGCCGGGGCGCTGGGCGAGCCGCCGAGCGGACTGATGGTGGGTGCCGTGGGCGCAGCCACCTCACGCAGCCTGCGCGCCGACGGCTGGACGGTGCATGCCGAGCCGGCCGGCGCCGACGGCGCCGCGGCGCTGGCAGCTGTGCTGGAGCGGCGGGACATCGCCGGGTCGACGGTGCTGCTTCCTCAGTCGGAGTCTGCGCACGACAACCTGGCCCACCGCCTCGAGCAGGCCGGCGCCGACGTCCGCCGGTTAGCTCTCTATCGCGTCCAGATGCCGGCAGGCGCCCCGAGGCGGCTGGCCGCCGTGCTCGACCGCCCGCTGCACGGCGTGACCATTGCAAGTGGCAGCGCTGCACGCAACCTGGTCACCGCCCTTGGTGGACGGCGTCTCGACAGCACGGCGCTGGTGGTGTGCACCGGCGCCCAGACCGCAGCTGATGCCCGGGCAGCCGGCCTCGCCGTGCACGCGGTGGCCGCCAGGAGCGAGCCGGCGGCGATGGTTGAGGCCCTGGCTGGGCTGATGCCGCCGCCTCAGCCGGTACCCTGACCGCGCCATGGCTTTTCCTCAGGAGCGGCCCCGACGGCTGCGCCGCACCCCGGCGTTGCGCCGTCTGTCCCGCGAAACGGCAGTGAGCGCGGCCGACCTGGTGCTGCCGCTGTTCATCCGCGAGGGAATGGACAGCCCGCAGCCGATTGCGGCGCTGCCGGGCCATCGGCACGAAACCGTGGAGTCGGCCCGCGAGACGGTGGGCCGCGCCGTCGAGTCGGGGATCAGCGCGGTGCTGCTCTTCGGACTGCCGGAAGATAAGGATGAGGACGGCTCCGGAGCCTGGAACCCGCAGGGCGGCGTGCAGCTCGCCGCGGCGGCCCTCCGCGAGGAGTTCGGCGACCGGATTGCGCTGATTGCCGACTGCTGCCTGTGCGAGTACACCTCGCATGGCCATTGCGGCGTGCTGCGCGACGACGGCTCCGTCGACAACGACGCCACCCTGGAGCGCTATGCCCGCACCGCCGTCAGCCTGGCTGAGGCAGGGGCCGACATCGTCGCGCCCAGCGGCATGATGGACGGCCAGGTGGGGGCGGTCCGCTCCGCGCTCGACGGAGCCGGACATCAGGATGTCGCGATCATGGCGTACAGCGCGAAGTTCGCCTCAGTGATGTACGGACCGTTCCGCGACGCCGCGGCGTGCGCTCCGCAGGAGGGCGACCGGCGCGGCTACCAGATGGACCCTGCCAACGCCCGCGAGGCGGTGCGCGAATCGCTGCTCGACATCGCCGAGGGCGCTGACATCGTGATGGTCAAGCCGGCGCTGACCTGCCTCGACGTGGTGGCAGCGGTGCGCGCCGCCGCCACCGTGCCGCTCGCCGCCTACGTGGTGAGCGGGGAGTTCGCGATGATCCACCAGGCGGCGGCTGCAGGGGCATTCGACGAATGCCGCGCGGCATTGGAGACACTCGGTGCGGTGCGGCGGGCCGGCGCCGATATCGTCGTCACCTATCACGCGCTGGCCGTGGCCCGCGCGCTGCAGGAGCAGCTCGAACGATGAGCCAGCAGTCCCCGGTTCCGCTGCGACGTCTGCCGTTCGCGATCGCGTCGCTGGCGGCAGTTGTGGCCGCGGTTGTCGCAATCGCTGCGGGCGTCAACCACGCTGCAACCGCAGAGCCCACGCCAGCGCCGACCCTGGCGCCAACCCCGACTCCGACGCCAACGCCGGCTACTTACGCCTTCGCGAGTTGCACGAGCACACATTTCGGTCCCGCGCTGGCGCCGTTGAACCCGCCGAGCAACCTGCATGTCTATGCGGCGCAGCCGGCGATGACGATCGATGTCAACAAGCTGTACGAGATGTCGATCAAAACAGTGCGGGGAACCATCGTGCTCTGCCTGCAGCCGAAGCTGGCGCCGGTGACTGTGAACGTCATCGTGACCCTGACACGCAACCACTTCTACGACGGCATCCCGTTCCATCGCGTGTGTCCCAACTCGGCTGACAGCAGCTGCGGCGGCACTCTCGCGATCGACCAGGGAGGCGACCCGAACTGCATCGGCAAGGTCACCGCCAGCACGTGCGGCGACGGCGGCCCGGGCTTCAAGTTCGCTGACGAGCCCGTGCATCAGCGCTATGTCACAGGGGCCCTCGCCATGGCCAACAGTGGCCCCAACACCAACGGCTCGCAGTTCTTCATCTGCACCGGGGATGACACGTCGCTGGCGTCCAGCTACAACCTCTTCGGCAACGTGGCGAGCGGCCTGGCGGTAGCGCAGGCCATCGTCAAGGGCGACGTCATGGAGACGGTCACCGTCAGCGAATCGGTGTGACGCGGCCCACCGCTGCAGCCGAGCGGTTGAGCCGGCGGGCGGGCCTCGTCCTGCCGGGCGGTGTGAGCAGCCCGGTGCGCGCCTTCCGCGCCGTCGGCGGCACACCGCCAGCGCTGATCAGCGGCCAGGGTGCGCACGTCCTGGATGAGGACGGCAACGACTACATCGACTTCGTCCTGGCCTACGGGCCGCATCTCCTGGGGCACAACCCGCCCCAGGTGGTGGAGGCGGTCCGCCGCCAGCTCGAACGCGGCCTTGCCTTCGGCGCCACCACCGGTGTCGAGGTGGAGCTCGCCGAGCGGCTGACAGCTGCGATGCCTTCACTGGAGATGGTCCGCTTCGTCAGCTCGGGCACCGAGGCCACGATGTCCGCGCTGCGCCTTGCCCGGGCCGCGACGGGCCGGGACCTCATCGTCAAGTTCGCCGGCGCCTACCACGGGCACGCCGACGCGCTGCTGGCCGAGGCGGGATCCGGGGTGGCGACGCTGGGCATCCCAGACTCGCCCGGGGTCCCGGCCTCCGCCACGGCAGCGACAGTGGTTCTCCCATACAACGACGCAGCCGCGGTCAGTTCCCTCTTCGCCCGGCGGGGCGGGGAGATCGCGGCTGTGATCGTCGAACCGGTTGCGGGCAACATGGGGTGCGTGCCGCCACGGCCGGGCTTCCTCGAACAGCTTCGTCGGGAGACATCCGAACACGGCTCCCTGCTCGTATTCGATGAGGTGATGACCGGATTCCGGGTGAGCAGCGGTGGCGCGCAGTCTCTCTTCGGCGTGCGACCTGATCTGACCACGCTGGGCAAGGTGATCGGCGGCGGCCTTCCGGTGGGCGCCTACGGCGGACGGCGCGACCTCATGCAGATGGTGGCGCCCGCCGGCCCGGTGTACCAGGCAGGGACGCTGTCCGGCAGTCCGGCGGCGATGGCTGCGGGGATCGCGGTGCTGGACAGTCTCGACGACGAGGTCTATGAGCGGATCGACGATCTCGGCGCGAGGCTCGCCTCTGCCCTGGACGCCGCCTTTGAAGCCGCGGGATGGCAGGGCACGGTGAATCGGGTGGGCGGAATGCTCACGCCGTTCATCGGTGTCGACGAGGTCAGCGACTTCGCCTCCGCCAAACACGCCGACACCGCTGCCTTCGCGGCGGTGCACGCCGCCTGGCTGGAGTCCGGCGTGCTCTGGCCGCCGTCACAGTTCGAGGCGGCGTTCCTCAGCACCGCGCACAGCGACTCGGACATCGACCACACAGCCGGTGTGTTTGCGGCGACGTTGACGGATCTCTCAGCAAGGAGGGCGGGTTGATGCACAAGCACGGTGCTAGACTCACTGCACGATGAGTGGCTTGACAGGACACTGGTGGCTCATCCTCATCATCCTGGCGATCGTCCTGATCATCTGGGGTCCGGGGAAGCTTCCCGACGTGGGCGCCGGCATGGGCCGGGCGATTCGCGAGTTCCGGAAGGCATCGACTGAAACTCACGACACGTTCATGCAGTCCGTTTCCGGTCAGCCGGCGCCGCAGCAGCCGCAGTCGCCGCCTCCGCCGCCGGTGAGTGAGGCGCCGCCGGCGCCACCCGCTTCGCCGGCGTACACACCGCCGCCGCAGACTCCAGTCTCCCGCTGACGCTGCGCAGCGTCCCTCTGTTCCGAGGGCGGAGGAGGGGCAACAAAGAGGCACCGCGAGCGGCCGACGACGAGCGTCGAATGACGATCGTCGAGCACCTCGAAGAACTGCGCCGGGTGCTCATCGTCTCGCTGCTCGCGTGGTTCGCGGGCACCGTGCTGGCGTTCGTCTTCAACGGCGTGACGCTGGGCATCCTGCTGCACCCGCTGAAGACAGTGCTGGCGCATGCGCACAGCATCGTCAACACGGCGATCTTCACCAGCCCCACAGAGGGGCTGACGGTGCCGATCAAGATCGCCGCGATTGTCGGTTTCATCCTGGCGCTGCCCGTGATCCTGTGGCAGACATGGCTCTTCGTCTCGCCAGGGCTGCGCCCTGTGGAGCGGCGGTTTGTCGGTCCGTTCATCGCCTCCGCGCTCGTGCTGTTCGCCGGCGGTGCCGCCTTTGCCTACTTCGTGATGCCGATAGGGCTGAACTTCCTGGCCACGTTCCTGGGCGGCAATGCGATGTATTTCCCCGACATCGACCAGTACCTCAGCTTCTTTCTGCTGCTGACTGTGGTGTTCGGGGTGACGTTCGAGATGCCGATGGTGCTGGTGATCCTGGGACTGCTGGGCATCATCTCGTCCACCTGGCTGCGCAAGCGCCGCCGGGGTGCTTACGTGTTCATCATCATCGGAGCACTCATCGTCACGCCGGGTGCGGACCCGTTCACACCGACGGCGCTGGCCATCCCGCTGCTGGTGCTGTACGAGGTGGCGATCCTCGTGCTCGCTAGAGTGTTCCACCGCTGATGCCGTCGCGTCCCGACAACCGAGCCAACGACGAGATCCGTCCCACCACCATCGAGGTGAACGTGCTGCCGTACGCCGAGGGCAGCGCCATGATCACCATGGGTGAGACCAAGGTGCTCTGCGCCGCGAGCGTCGAGGAGCGGGTGCCGCCTTTTCGCAAGGGGAGCGGCCGTGGCTGGGTCACCGCCGAGTACGCGATGCTGCCTCGCAGCACCATGACTCGAAGCGAGCGTGACGGCCGCAAGGGCCGGGTCGACGGCAGGGTGCAGGAGATCCAGCGGCTGATCGGACGAAGCCTGCGGGCCGGCATCGACTTCGAGGCGCTGGGCGAGCGCAGCATCTTCATCGACTGCGACGTGCTGGTCGCTGATGGCGGCACCCGCACCGCATCGATCACCGGCGGCTTTGTCGCGCTCGCCTTGGCGACGACACGGATGCACGTCGCCGGTCTGGTGGGCGCCGACCCGCTGCGCTGGCCGGTGGCGGCGGTGAGCGCCGGAATCATCGGCGGCGAACCGCGGCTCGACCTCTCGTACATCGAGGACTCGGCGGCGGACACCGATATGAACTGCGTGGCTGCCGGTGACGGCCGCTTCATCGAGCTGCAGGGGTCGGCGGAGCAGGAGCCCTTCTCGCGTCAGGAGATGGACGAGCTGCTCCGGCTGGCGGGATCCGGGCTGACGCAGCTGTTCGCCCTGCAACGCCAGGCCATCGCGTCGGCTGGATGAGCACCGGACGGGTCAGCGACGCGCTGCCGCCGCCCCGCCTGGTGCTGGCGACCCGCAACCCCGGCAAGATCGTTGAGCTGCGCCGACTGCTCGCCTCGTATCCGTGGCGGCTGCTCTCCCTGGACGAGGCGGGGTTCAGCGAGGACGTCGATGAGCCGGCCGACACCTACCTGGACAACGCCGGTGCCAAGGCGGCGATCACCTGCACGGCCACCGGCCTCGCAGCGCTGGCCGACGACAGCGGCATCGAGGTCGACGCGCTGCACGGCTGGCCCGGAGCCCGGTCGACACGCTGGCGGGGCGGCAGCGACGGCGACCGCCTGCTCGGTCTGATCGACGAGGTCAACCGGCGAACTCCCGAGGACCGGAGGGTCCGCTACGTCTGTGTCGCCGTGTTGGCCCGGCCGGGCGGCACGCCGGTGGTGGCCCGGGGCGAGTGCCTCGGCACGCTCCTCACCGAGCCTCGGGGCAGCGGGGGGTTCGGCTATGACCCGGCCTTCCTGTCCCGCGACCTCGGCATCACCTTCGGTGATGCGAGCCAGGAGGACAAGGACCGTGTCTCACACCGGGCGCGGGCCATTGCCCGGCTGGCGGAATCCGGGGTTCTGGGCGCTCCGGCACAATCGTTGGCGTGATCGCCGGAGGACCGCCGCCTGGATGGCGGACGCATGTCCCGCGGCTCTTCGCTGTGCTCGTGGTGCTGGTGGGCACCGGGCTCGTGGCCTTCCTCGTGTCCCTGGGGCTGAACCAGGTCTCAGTGACGGGGCGCTCCACCGTCACGCTGCCGCGCGCCGCGTCGCCGACACCGTCGCCGCCGTCGTTGAGCGACATCGGCCGCAAGGCGCTGTCGCGTGTGGTGACGGTGGAGGCGGAGCGCTCGTCGAACGAGTCGCTCGGGACTGCGTGGCTCATCGACTCTGACTGCGACTTCGTGACCAACGCCCACGTGATCTACGGCGCCCAGACACTGCGCATCACTGATCGCAGCGACCACACCCACACGGTCAGCGTGGCGGGCGTCGACGAGAGCCAGGACATTGCGCTGCTGCACTGCACCGACGGCTACCAGCCGGGAAGCGCGCTGCCCGTGGCAGCCGCTGCGCTCACCACAACCCCGGCGCCGATGGTGGTGCTGGCGTCCGGCAGGGCGACGGGACAGGCCGATCTCACCCTGGAGAGCCTCACCGCCCTGCACCAGGACGTGCCCCTCGCCAACAGCGACGCCGAAAGCGACCCGCAGGCTCCCAGCGTGTATCACGACATGCTGGACCTCACCGGGGCGCGCATCTACCAGGGCAACAGCGGCGGCCCGGTGCTGGATGCGGCGGGCAGCGTGGTCGGCATCGTCACGCTCTCGAGCCCGGGGTCCGACGAGGCTTTCGCCATCCCGCTGAGCCGGGTGCTCGCCGAGCTGCAGTCATTCGAGAGGCGGGCGTGAACTCGAAAGGCGTTGGGTACGCTCTGGGTCATGGCTGAGCCACGCGCGTTCGACATCGCCATCGTCGGCGCGGGCCCCGCAGGCCTCACTGCCGCGCTGTATGCCGGACGCAACCGGGAGCATGCGGTGCTGCTGGAGAACAAGGGGCCCGGCGGCCAACTGCTGAACACCGAGCTGGTTGAGGACTACCCCGGCATCAAGAGCATCCTTGGCGTCGACCTGGCACTGGCCATGACCGACCAGGCGCTGAGCTTCGGCACGGAGATGGTGAGCGCGGACGTGAGCCGCATCCACGTCGGTGCGCACCATGAGCCCAAGGTTATCGAGACCACGCAGGGAACCTTCACAGCGCCTGCGGTGATCCTCACGGCGGGCGGCAACCCGCGCAAGCTCGAGGTCCCCGGTGAGGTCGAATTCGCCGGACGCGGCGTGTCCTACTGCGCGGTGTGCGACGGCGCCTTCTTCAAGGGAGTCCACCTGGCGGTGGTGGGTGGCGGCGACGCCGCGGTGGAGGAGGCGGTCTTCCTCACCCGCTACGCATCGAAGGTGACGATCATCCATCGGCGTGAGCGGTTCCGGGCGCAGCAGCTGCTGCTCGACACCGCGCGGCGCAACGAGAAGATCGCCTGGGTGACCAACGCTGTGGTCGAGGGCATCGATGGCGATGAATCCGTGCAGCGGCTGGCCTTGCGCGACGTGGTGAGCGGCGCGCGGTCAACGCTGGACGTGGGCGGCGTGTTCATCTTCGTTGGGTTCATCCCGAACACCGGGCTGGTCGACACCCACATCGACCACGACGCAGCCGGCTACTACATCACCGACGCAATGACAATGATGACCAGCGTCCCCGGCATCTTCGCCGCCGGGGACGTGCGCAGCCAGCTCACCCGGCAGATCACGACGGCTGTCGGCGACGCCACAACGGCGACGATCGCCGCTGCCAAGTGGGTGGAGGAGTGGAAGCGCGGGCTCGACGAGACATCCGACGAGCTGGTGCACGACGTCGTCAGCGGTGCGGTGTGACGCTCTGCCGATGAGCATCGTCACCAAGGGCGGCGACGCCGGCGAGACAGGCCTGCTCTACGGCGGCAGGGTGCCCAAGGACGACCTCCACACCGAGGCGTACGGGGCGCTGGATGAAGCGATCTCCGCTCTTGGGCTGGCGCGTTCACTGTCGAGCGAACCGTCGCGCGCCGAGCGACTGCTCGGCCTGCAGCGCGAGCTTTTCGTGGTGGGCGCCGAGCTTGCCACTGGACGGGGGGAGCGGCACCACTTGGAGCGGCACTTCGCTGTGGTGACCGGGGAGATGGTGGAGGCGCTGCACGAATGGGTGCGCACCTTGGAGGCGGCGGTCCCGCTGCCCCAGGGATTCGTCATCCCGGGCGGCTCACCTGAGGC
>JAFAJR010000397.1 GCA_019236085.1 Candidatus Dormiibacterota bacterium | reverse complement strand
CGAAGACCGACTCGTAGATCGCCCGGGAGGCGCGCTTGCTCTGTGCGCCGGCGAAGCTGAGCAATGACGCAGCCGCGAGGATCATCGCCATCGGATTGGCGATCCGCTTGCCCTGCAGCGTGGGCGCGGTGCCGTGCGGCGCTTCCGCGATCACGACCGTCGGCGTCAGCACGTCGCCGTCGCCGAAGCCGAGCAGCAGCGACTCGGCGCCGGCGATGCTGCCGAACAGCTGCAGGATGAAGTCGCTGAGGCAGTCACCATCGCGGTTGAGCGACGGAATTACAAGTGAATCGGTGCCGCGGGAGAAGACCAGCGCATAGGTGGCATCGATGAGCTGCGGGTCGTAGGGCACCGCGGGATGCCGCGCTGCGGCGGCGTCCATCTCCTCCTTGAGCATGCCCTCGTAGGTCGGTGACACCGTGAACTTGGGGCCGCCGAAGACCGTTGCGTTCATGCGCTCCGCCTGCTGGAAGGCGAACTCCGCCACCGTGCGGCACGTCGACCGCGAGATGTGCTCGGTGCGGTACGAGATCTCGTCCCCGTCCACGGTCTCACGCCATTCCTTGGCGCCGTACGCGTCGTCGACGGCCATGCGCACCACGCTTATCGGTGCGCTGATGCCGGCGATGCCCGCGACACCGGGGATGCGCCGGCCGGTGCGCAGGATCACCTTGCCACCGACGCGTTGGCGGAGCAGCGCGTTGGGGCTGCCGACATCGCCGGGCTTCTCGGGGGTGACAGTGGCCGCCTTGAGACCGAAGCCGCACGCGACCATCGCCGCAGCCGCCTCGCCGACGACGGCGTTCTGCGTGGCCCGCCGGTTGTCCAGCGACAGGTCGAACTCTCGCAGATCCAGCTCTATGCCGATGACATCGGGCTGCAGCACGCGGAGCGCCTGCTCCAGCAGCTCCTGTCCCGTCTGGTCACCGCGCAGCACGGCGATGGTCGCGACGCTCATCGGCACAGCGTAGCCCGCTGCGCTGAGCCATCATCGGCGCATGCCGACCACTCCGTCGAGCGATGCTGAGGAGCGGCGGCCGACTCTTGTCCTGCTCGTGTACTGCTGGGACCTCTTCCTCGCGATCCTGGCGTTGTTCGGCGCTCTCGCTCCTCTCGGCGGAGGGCTGCAGCTCGGCGGCTCGATCAAACCGACGCCACTGCCGCTGGAGATCCTGGCGGCGCTGTCGTCGGCGTCCTACGCAGTGGTGCTGGTGATCGTGGCGACGCTGCTGACCCGGCGGCAGCGCTGGATCCAGCGAACGCAGATCCTGGTGTTCGCCCTGGCCGTCGGCCTCGGCGCCTTGTCGCTGCTGGTGGCCGCTCTTACAGGAGGCATTGCCACCGGGCCGCTGCTGGTGATCGTCCTCTTCCTGCTGATCGATGCCGCCGCCATCCTGGTGATGACGGAGCGCCGGATTGGCGCCTGGTACGTCGAGCCGGGGCCGATGCCCTGGTATGCGAGCGGGACGCTGGTCTTCTGGGTGCTCAGCTCTGTGGCGCTGGTGGTGCTTGACGCCGTCACGTGATACGTCGGGCGCGCGCCCGGCGCCTGCCCTCGTGCATCGCCTGGACCCGTGGCACAGGCAGCGACCTTCCTTCATCGACAAGCGCCGGGTCCAGCGCCTGCGGCGCTGGCATCCACTCACGCCACGGGTCGCCGGAGCCGATCAGCCTCGGCGCCGTGTGAATCGTGTAATCCTGCGGCGACACACCGTCGAGCCGACCCCAGTCCAGCGGGAAGGACACCGGCACACCGGGCCGGATCCGCGGGCTGTAGGCGGCGGCGACCGTCGCCCCGCCGGCCCTGGTCGCGTCGAGGAACACCCTGCCGCCGCGGTCCTCCTTGAGAAAGGCGGTTGTCGCCAGCGATTGATCGACGCTCTCCGCACGCGCCGCCACAGCGCGCGTGGCCAGGGCCACGTCCTCGAACGAACCGTCCGCCAGCGGCACGAACACATGGACTCCCTTGGCGCCGCTGGTCTTGATCGCTCCGTCCATCTGCGAGGCGCGCAGCACCTCACGGACCAGCAGTGCCGCTTGCAACGCTCGGGCAAACTCCGCTGTCCCCGGCGGGTCCAGGTCGAGCACCAGGTACAGCGGCCGCGGCTCATCCGCAGTGCGGAACAGCGCAGGGTGGAATTCGATGGCACGCTGGTTGCCGAACCACAGCAGCGTGCGCGGGTCGTTGCACAGCGCATAGGACACATCGCGGCGCGAGGTCTCGGCCCACATCGTGACTGTGCGAACCCATGACGGCGTGTACGAGGGCACGTTCTTCTGCATGAACGGCGCTTCACCACGGTGCACCCGTATCACCGACAGCGGACGGTCATGCAGCTCCTCGACCAGCGGCACAGCGACGGCCTCGAGGTACGTCACCAGGTCGCGTTTGCTTGCACCCGCGCCGTCGAACAGCGGCTCGTCCAGATGGGTGAAGCTGACGCCGTCAACCGACGGCTCGGCGGGCATCGTGCCGGTCAGATGAAGGTGAGCAGGTCTTCGACGACGTCGACGAGCTCGTCGCCGCGGATCGGCTTCATCAGCACAGCTGCCGCTCCGAGCTGCTGTGCGCGCTCCCGGGTCGGCACGTCACCGGGTTCGACCAGCACCACCACACCACCCGGAGGATGCTCCGGCGCGAAGCGCAGCGCCTGGAAGAGCTCCAGGCCGTCTGTGTCCAGTGTCGTGTCGAGCACGAGCAGATCCGGCGAGAACTCGTGCAGCTCGCGGCGGGCCTCGCGCACGGCGCGGGCCCAGCGCGTGGTGTAGCCGAGAATCGAGAAGCGGTCCAGGATGGGCTCGGCGACGCTGGCCTGGTCCTCGGCCACGAGGATGCGCGCGCCGCCTTCCGCCATGGCGCGCAATCCTAGCCACTACACTGTGAGCCCGGCGATGCCGCTACCACTCGACGTCAAGCACGGCACCCTTCCCCCGCTGCGCGAGCGTTTCGGACGCTGGTTGCGGCGCCAACCGGCCCGCCCGCTGGAGGCCGAGCCGCAGCGTCCGGCGGACGTGGAGTCCATCGGCCGCGAGTACTGGGCTCCCTCGGCGGCCGCGGCGCAAGTGGCGGCTTTGGTTGATGCCCACGAGCGCGGCGGCACCTCGCGGCGTCCGCGAGGCAACCCGGCGTTCGCCGAGGCGGTGTTCGTCGAGCTGATGCGAGCCCAGCAGTACCGCCGGGCCTTCGACCACCTCAGTGACGACTGCAAGCAGCGATGGGGGTCGGCGGAGCATTTCGCCGCAGCGCAGGCCGGCGGCGCGATGCGCCGGCTGCAGGGCGTGAGCGTGAAGGACGTGCACTTCCTGTCCGAATGGCAGGACCCTGATTGCGGCCGCACCTACCAGGAGGTGGCGGAGCTGAAGGTGGAGTACGTCTTCGCCACGCCGGGCAGGGCAACGGTGCTGCCCCGGGTGGTGCACCTGGTTCCGGACTCCGGGAGGTGGCGGTCGCTCTGTTACCCCGTCTGACGGTTCCGCCGCGGTGCCGTCGGTCGCCGGTTCCCTACGTACAATCCCCTGGTGATCGCCGTCGCCTCGTCCGCAGCTCCCGGTCCGATGGAACGAACCCGTATGGAGATTGCGCATGCCGAGCGCCTGGCGTCATTCCGGCGCGAACGGATATCCAAAGCGCGGTTGCGAGTCAGGGAATCCGACGACCTGCTCGACCTCATAGAGGAATGCCGGCTGCGTGACTGGCGGCTGGTGCCGTCGACGCTCTGGGCAGCCGTGGTGCGTGCAGTCGGAGCCGTGGACCCGGTGCTGCGCGAGGAGCTCGGCATCAACCGCGACCCGGAGCACGTCGCCGACGTGCTGTTCGCCGCGCAGGAGACGCTGCTGCGCCGGGTGCGCGAACAGCGCCGTCCGATGCTCGCGCCGATCATCCCGCTGTTCGGCGACAGCGACTCCCGCCGCTGACCTGGACCGTCGCCGTCGCGGGCACGCTGCACCGCGACGACATCACAACGCCGCACGGACGGCGCACCTCGCTGGGCGGCTCGGCTGTGTACTTCGCGCTGGCCGCCGCGCGCTTCGCCCCGGTGCGCCTGCTGGGGATCGCCGGTCCGGACACCGCGAGCGACTACCGCAGCCTGTTGGAGCCCTTTCCCATCGATGTGTCAGGCCTGGCCGGCGGTTCGTCGCACACCTTCGTGTGGCACGCGGAGCACGACTTCGTGCGCTGGGTCACGGCACGCGAATCCGCCGAGCCGGGCTGCGACCCGGAATGGAGCCCGCAGCTCGACGCCGCCGCTCGACGAGCCGATGTCCTCTTTGCTGCGAGCCTGGATCCGCGACTCCAATCGTCGGTCCTGGACCAGTCCTCGGCACGTCTGATCGGCTGCGACTCGATGACGACGTTCATGCACGGTGACGCGGCGACGGTGCTCAGCGTCGTCGAGCGCAGCGATGTGGTCTTCCTCAACCGTGACGAGCTGCGAACCCTCACCGGGGTGGAGCCTTGGCTCGACGCGGCGCGCTCGTTGCTGGGCCGGGGCAGGGTGAGCGCCGTGGTGGTGAAGGCGGGTCCCGACGGCGCCGCCGTCGTCGGCGAATCGCTGCTCATCGAGTCGCCGGCTTCCAATGAGGGCGACGTGGTGGATCCGACAGGCGCCGGCGATGCGCTGGCCGGGGCGTTCCTCGGCACGTGCGCTGCGCTGGAGCGCCGCGACTCCGGAGTGTTCGAGACAGCGCTGCACAACGGCGTTGCGGCGGCGTCGGCCGCCATCAGGACCTTCGGCCTCGACGGGCTGCTGGCCTTCGCTGGTGCGCCGCGGTCCCGAGCCGTATGATCCCGCCGCATGTCGGCCCAGCGCACGGAATCGACGAGCGAGCTCGGCACGCCGATCGACCGCAACCTGGCGCTCGAGCTGGTTCGCGTCACCGAGGGAGCCGCGATGGCCGCGGCTCGCTTCATGGGACGCAACCAGAAGGAGGACGCTGACCAGGCGGCTGTCGACTCCATGCGCCGCAGCCTCAACTTCGTCGACATGGACGGTGTGGTGGTCATCGGCGAGGGTGAGAAGGACGAGGCGCCGATGCTGTACATCGGCGAGCGCGTGGGCAACGGGAACTCCCCGCAGGTCGACGTGGCCGTCGATCCCATCGACGGCACGCGGCTTGTGGCGCGGGGCCTGCCGGGCGGCATCGCGACAGTCGCGCTGGCGGAGCGCGGCTCGCTGTTCCACACCCACGTGCCCTACATGGAGAAGCTCATCGTCGGCCCGGAGGCCAGGGACGTCATCGACATCACCGACTCGGTGGCGAACAACCTGAAGCGCATCGCCGCGGTGGAGGGGCGAAGCGTCGAGGACCTGACCGTGGTG
>JAFAJR010000379.1 GCA_019236085.1 Candidatus Dormiibacterota bacterium | reverse complement strand
ACGGAGCGTGACTGTTCGGCTCTCAAGAAGCCGCATTTGGAGCGGTTGTTCTGTGCGGCGGAGGCACGCAGAACAGGGTCGGGAGCTGATCTCGCTCAAGGCCGGATTCATCCGGACGAAGGTGACCCCCCGTCCCGATCGATCGTGATCACGGTCGATCGCGGAGGTCACGATGTCAAAGTCCAAGCCCGCCCGCCAGCAGACCGGCCGGCGGAAGTCGCTCATTGATCCCAAGCTCACTCGCGAGATCGCCGCTCTGCGCAAGGAGTGGCGTCACGGCCAGCCGGTGCCGCCAGCGCTGAAGCAGAGGGCGCTCGATCTGTGCGCATCCGGGGTCAAGCCCGGAGAGGTGGCCCAGCGCGTCGGTGTTACCTACGAGTCTGTCCGGCTCTGGCGCAAGCAGTTCGACGAGTCGCAGCGCGTGGCAGTCTCGCCCGACTCCGCGTCGGCGCCCGTGAAGGCGGCGGCGGCGACCGCCTCTCAGTCTGATGCGCCCGCGTCGCGCGACACGGCACAGGGCCTCTCGGCTGTCGAGGTGGCAGGTGTGCTCGAGCTCAAGCGCAAGCACCCCTCGATGGGGCCCGCCCAGATCCGTGCGCAGCTCAAGCGCTTCCGCGGGTGGCGCCTGTCCGTGCGGGCCATCGCGCGCGTGTTGGTCAAGAACGGCTTCGAGCTGGTCCACGTCACGTCCACGCCGAAGGGGCAGGAATGCACGCGGTGGGAGGCGCCCCGTCGAAACGCGCTCTGGCAGCTCGACTTTGTCGAGCTGAGGGTCGGTCCGGTTCACGTGTCACTCCTGCTCGTCCTGGACGACTTCTCGCGCTACTGCGTCGCCTTCGAGCTGATGACTGAACCCACGAGCGAGGCGGTGGTGGCCGTGCTCGAGCGCGCCATCCGCCAGCACGGCAAGCCCGAGGCGATCTATACCGACCGCGGTGGTGCGTTCCTCGCCTGGCGGAACGCGTCATCGCTCGAGTGCTTCCTGGAGCGCGAACTCATCGACCACCACGTCGGCCCCAGCTACCGCCCGCAGGGGCGTGGCAAGGTGGAGTCGCTGGCCGGCACCATCCAGCGCGAGCTGTGGAACGTCGTGCACTTCGAGTCCGTGGACGTCGCGCGGGACAAGGTCGCCGAGTTCTTCCGGTTCTACAACGAGGCTCGCGCCCACATGGGCATCGATGGCCTGACGCCAGCGGACCGCTACTTCGGGCGGTGGGAGCAGGTGAAGGCCCGCGTGGACGCAGCGACGCGCGGGCGTTTGCAGGCGCTCTCCGCGTTCACCGAAGGCCGGCTCACCGAGGAGATCGCCGCCAGCGGGCCGGCGGAGGTGCTCCGCCTGGCCGCGGTGGACGGACACCTGGAGCTGAGGTTCCTCGGGCACCGCGTGGACCTCGGTCCTATCCAGGCCTGATCGCACGGCTCAAAGAAGAACGGGCCCCTCCCGATGAAACCCTCAAAGGGAGGTGGCCCATTTGCTCTCTGTACCTACATCGTCGGTCGATTCCGCGGTTGAGCCGAGCTCCACGACGACCACATCGGATCTGGTGCTCCTCGTCTCGCTGGCCATCGTGCGCGAGACGCATCCCGAGTGGACCACGGCGACCGTGGCCACGTGCGCTGGCGAGCTGTCGATCTCGGCCGAGCGCATCAGCCGCATCAAGACCAAGGTGATGCCGCGGCTCACGGAACTGGTGGCCGCGGCGAGCCAGCCAGGACGACGCCCCTTTCGTCGCTGGGCCGCCCTCGCGTGAAGCGGCTCTGCAAGCGCTTCTTGAGGTAGCGGCCGATCTGGTTCGGGAACACGGTGTTCGTGGATGGCGAACGAAGGATCGGCTGGTGGTAGCCTTCGAGCGCATCCAGCGCGAACACGGTGTCACCCAGCACGAGTTCTGCAAGACGCTCGGGATCTCGGAGCGCACCTTCAGCTCCTGGAAAAAGCGACCACCACCCAAGCCGCGTCCCCCCGCCCCGCCGCGGCCCGACCCACCACCGCCGACGTCTGTCCGCCGCGGTCGATATGACCTGGCGGTGATTCCACCGGGCGTCGAGCTCACCGCCGACACGACAGATCTCGACCTGTTCGACATCCCGCTCAAGCTCATCGCCACCCAGGACCCAGGTGACCGCGACCAAGAACTCTACGAAGCCTTCCACCTCGACGTCGCTGAAGATGCGAACCGGATCGCAGCCGTCGTGGAAGCGGCGACGCGCCATGAATCGTTCGCGCAAGTCGTCACCGATCAGGGAACCCCGTACTGCGCGCACGAGGCGAAGGCGGCGTATGAGGCGCGCGCGCTGCAGCACGCTCCCACCAAAGAAGCGGCGCCCACGCAAAAAGCGACGCTCGAGCGTTCCTTCGGGACTCTCAAGCCGCTGCTGGAGCCTGTTGTCGCGCTCACCTCGGCCCTGGCCGCGCTGGTTCCCGCCTTGCGGTCGGCGGAGCTGGCCAAGACCGTTGGCCGGTACCTCATCGCGCTCGCTGCGGACGCCTACCGCATCGGGGCCGAGTCGCGCATCGCGATGACCGGAGCACCTATCGACCGTGCGGCCGTCGAAGCCGCCGCGCACGACTGGACTCGTCGCCGTCTCGAAGATCACGGTTCCTCTCGGCTGACCCTGGCCAGGATTCACGAGGAGTACCGGATGGAGGGCTCTCGCGACGACTTCGTCCGCGCACTGCGCGACTACCCGCTCGAAGACATCGAGGAGGCTGAACGACGGCTGCGGGCGGCTGCATGTCGCTGCAACGCTCGCGCGTGTGATCGCTACTTCGTGGGCATCCTCAAGAACGTGCACGAAGAACACGAGCTCCAACGGCAGCAGGCGCGCCAAGCCGCACGCGAGCGCCAACGCCTACGGGCTTCGGAGCGTGAGTTCGAAGCCGAGCAGCAATCCCTGCGTGCCGACCCCAGACACGCCATCCTCCGCGGACTGCGCCTCATCGGAGTGCAGTGGCTGCCGGACACCGACGGCACCAACCGGCTGTTCAAGGAGGGCCGGGGAATGGGATTGATCGACCTGCGCCAAGGGCTGATCGACCTCCGGGCGAGAGAAGGCCAACACGCGGGGTGCGACTCCGCGGAAGTCGTGTGGCGTCAGTGGATGGCCCACACGCCGCTCGGCGACGACGCCCGCCGAGCCATTCGCACTGTGTGGGATCGACTCCTCAAAGAACTCTTCGAAAAATCGAAAAGGGACTTCACATCGATGGCGGCGCACCTCATCATCAAGCCGCCGCCCCTTCCAAGTAACCCGCGGTCACCCCCGTAGGGTCTTGCGGATTTGACCGGCAAGAGTTGCGGGTCCACCACACGTAGTCCTCGTCACCCGGCCACTTCTGGTGGCAGTGCAGGATCACGTGGTCATCCTCCGCGAATACGCGCTCGATGCTCACGCTCTTCCCCGGGTACTCCTTTGCCATACGCTCGAAGTACGCGATGAACGCCTCCTTCCCGTCCCCGACGTG
>JAFAJR010000332.1 GCA_019236085.1 Candidatus Dormiibacterota bacterium | reverse complement strand
GACGACGGTCGGTAGCGTCGGTTCCGGGCCGCATCCCAACTGGGTCTCCTACCTCAACAGCAACGGCGACCCCGACACATACATCCACGTGCCCGCCGGCTCCGTGGTGCGGATGACGATCGAGCAGCAGGACAGCGAAACACCGTTGCGCAACGAGTACTTCGGTCTGGTTCGAGGAACCCTCGGCAGCGACGGGACCACGAACACCCCACCGTCGATGACGATCCAGTGCGACCCGACAAGCAAGAAGGATCCGAACCTGAGCAAGTACTGCGGAAGCGTGTCGGCGATCGATCCCACCCTGACGGCGCACACGTTCACGATCCCGGATCTCGGCGTGAGTGTGCCCCTGCTCGGTGTCGCGAACGTCGGGAACAACGTGCAGAACACGGTCACCTTCGAATTCATCGCCCCCTCCACGCCCGGTGAGTACCGCTGGCAGTGCTTTGTGCCCTGCGGCGCCGGCACGCTGTACGGCAACGGCGGGCCCATGCAGACGCTGGGCTATATGGCCGGCGAGCTGCAGGTGAGCTGAGGTGCGCAACCGGCGAAGCCTCCTGACTCTGCTGATCGTGGTGTGGTTCGTGCTCGCAGTGGTAGGCGACATCGGCCTTGCGCTGGCCCCGATGCCACCCGGTCAGGCGTCCGACCTCGCGTCGAGCGAGTCGTTGGTCATCCGGCTGCTGGCGGTAATCGCCTGGCCCGTGTTCTCAGCGGTGCTGGCAGCGCTGGTGATGACGCTGTTTATCAACCGCGTCGCGCCGCCGGACGACAACCGCAGCCCCGCTGAGCTGCGCGGCAACCAACGCCTGCAAACAATGTGGATCAGCGCCACCATCGTCGTCGTCCTCTCACTCGCTGTCTACGGCACCGTCGCGCTGGCCAACGACCAGCCGGGCGCCGGCATATCGACAGTTGCGGCCGCGGAGCCGATGCCGGCCAATGTATCCCAACCCCTCGAGGTGCAGGTCATCGCGCAGCAGTGGTACTTCACCTACCGCTACCCCGCGTTCGGCGGCGTCGAGACTGACCATCTGGTCATCCCCGTAGGCCAGAAGATCGAGTTCCACATCACCTCACTCGATGTGGTGCACTCGTTCTGGTTCTACGCGCTCGGTGTCAAGGCTGATGCCGTGCCGCTGAATGACAACGTCGTCACCGTGACGCCGCAGCAGACGGGCACCTTCCGAATCCAGTGCTCCGAGCTGTGCGGCCTGTGGCACGGCAGCATGTCCGACGACGATGCGCAGATCGTCAGCACGTCGGACTTCCAGAGCTGGATCGCGCAGCAGCAGGCCGCCGACGCACCGATCATGAAGTTCCTGCAGCCCTACAGCCATACGTACGCACCTAACCCGCTCACGTATCCAGCCTGAGAACGGGGGAAACGATGTGACAGCCGTCGCCGCAATCAGCTCGCAACCGGCCCGGCCACCGCTGGGACGCCGCCTGCACCAGTGGGGCCTGCTGCTCGGCCTGGTGGGCGCCGTGGTGGGGTTCGTCGTGGGTTACCTGCTGGGCAACCTGGCCATGGGCGAGACGTTCTTCGGCAACAACGACTCGCTGGGATCCAACGCGGGGATCCTCTTCGGCTACGGCCTCAGCGCCCTCGGCTTCCTCGCCGGCATGGGCTTTCTCAACTACCCGATATCGCGGCTGCTGGGCCGCAAGCCACCCACCGTGGAGGACGAGGCGTTCCTCCACGGTGAGGGTGTCGGCATCAGCAAGTACTTCCGCCTGACCACAGACCACAAGGTCATCGGCCTGCAGTACACGGCGGTCATCCTCTTCTTCCTGTTCGCCGGCGGCCTCGGCGCCATGCTGATCCGCGGCGAGCTGCTCAACGACAATCCCGCCTTCGCAACGGCCGAGTCGTACCTGACCCTGGTGGCGCTGCACAGCGTGCTGATGATCTTCATGGCGTCGGCGGCCATCATCGGTCCCTTCGGCAACTACTTCGTGCCGATCATGATCGGCTCGCGCAACATGGCCTTCCCGCGCCTCGAGGCGTTGACCTTCTGGCTGCTGCCGCCCGCCGCGCTTATCCTGCTTTCCACTGTTTTCCTCGGCGGCTTCACCACGGGGTGGACGGGCTACGCGCCGCTCGCCGACCAGAACGTGCTCGGTATGGACTCGTACCTCGTCGCATTTGCGCTCATCGGCCTGTCGATCATGCTCTCCGGCCTCAACATGATCGTGACGATCCTCACGCTGCGTGCCCCGGGGATGCGCCTGACACGGCTGCCGATCTTCGTGTGGTCGGTATTGGTGACATCGTTCCTCGGACTGCTCGCGGCCCCGGCACTGGTGGGTGCCATCGCCATGGAGGTTTTCGACCGCACCTATCACGCTTCGCTGTTCGTCCCTGCGGGCGGCGGTTCGCCGTACCTGTGGGAGAACCTGTTCTGGTTCTTCGGCCACCCCGAGGTCTACATCTTCATCCTGCCGGCGTTCGGGCTGGTGATGGAGATGCTGCCGGTGTTCGCGCGAAAGCCGCTCTGGGGCTACCGCGTCGCCGTGGGTGGCCTCGTGGGAGTCGGGCTGTTGAGCTTCTTCGTGTGGCAGCATCACCTGTTCGTCAGCGGCCTGGCGCCGGCGCTGCGGCCCTTCTACATGTTCTCCACCGAGGCGATCTCGGTGCCGACGGGAATCATCTACCTGGTGGCGCTGGGTACG
>JAFAJR010000289.1 GCA_019236085.1 Candidatus Dormiibacterota bacterium | reverse complement strand
CAAGATAAGATCTCCCACCGGATAACCGGGTAAGACCCCAGAGAGACCATCTGGTTGATAGGCCGCAGGTGTAAGAGAGGCAACTCTTTGAGCTGAGCGGTACTAATCGGTCGAGGGCTTGACCTCCTATCCCACTTTTCAGGGATCGATGGGATGTGCGCCGCAATTGCCGGCGCACCGTTGTGCAGAAGCGCCTGGCACGCAAATGAGATTCACATCGCGAGCGCGGTAAGCGCGCTCGACAGCTCCGCAGACTTCGCTATCTCTCGTTTCGAAGAGAGATATCCGGTGACCATAGCGGTGGGGAAACACCTGTTCCCATCCCGAACACAGCAGTTAAGCCCACCAGCGCCGATGGTACTGCCCTGGCAACGGGGTGGAAGAGTAGGTCGTCGCCGGGTATCTCTCTTTTTTATGCAGGTGGGGGATCAGAGCGGCTTGATGATCCACCGGTTCGCGCCCGGCGGCACGGGGCGATTGCTCCGCGGGCCGATGACGATCAAGGTCCCGTCAGGGCGGTCGACCCCCGACTGCACCAGCGGCACTTGGCCGTCTGAAAGAACCGACGACGCCGCGGGGCTGATATCGACCGAACCCGGCCGCGAATCGACCCGGGCTCCCACGAGTGCTGTGGCGGAGACGGTGACCAGAAGCGCGGCGACGGTTCTCGAGCGTTTGATGTGCCCATCATTGCAGCGCAGAAGACCTTCGCGTGGATCCCAAAATTCCGGCCTCGCGTCGTCTGGCGCAAACACTCCGCCACCAAGGGTCCAGCCGCCATCCCGATTCCGCTGACCAGCGCCTCACCCGCTCGGTGAGCGAGCTTCCACCATCAGGAGCGGCGTCCCGCACGCATCCGATGCGTCTCTACAATGCCGCCATGTTCCCTTTGCGAAGCGTGTCCGCGAACCCTCGCCTGCCTGTTGTGCTTGCAGCGATTGCAGTTGCTGCAACTGCCACCATGGGGTCGCCCATAGCCGGGTTCGCCGGTGCTCTGGCCACCACAACGGCATTGACCAGCAGCCTCAATCCCTCGACCTTCGGCCAGTCCGTGACGTTCACGGCCACCGTCACATCCAACACGCCGCAGGCCGCGGGCACCACGGCGACGCAGGTGTGGGGCCAGAGCGGAAGCTTCAGCACGGGCGGAGCAGGGACCAGCGCGACGACTCTCGGCGGACCACAGAACACCATCGAAGACTCGGCCGGCAACCTGTACGTGGCGGACGCAAACAACAGTCGCATCCTGTTTTTCCCCGCCGGCAGCACCACCGCAACCAGGGTGTACGGCCAGGGCGGAAGCTTCACCGGCGGAACGTGCAACAACGGTGGGGAAACGGCGTCGACACTGTGCTCTCCGCATGGGCTGGCGCTCGACGCCGCTGGCAACCTGTACGTGGCCGACACAGCGAACGACCGAGTCCTGCGCTTTCTTTCAGGGACGACAACTGCCGACGAGGTCTGGGGCCAGTCCGGGAGCTTCACGACTATGGGGAGCGGTACGACGGCGTCGACGCTGTTCGCGCCGCGCGGCGTTGCGCTTGACGCCAACGGTGATCTGTACGTGGACGACACCAACAACAACCGCGTGCTGTACTTCCCGGCAGGTTCGGGATGCACAGCTCCGAACATCCCCTCCGGCTGCGGCGTGGCGACGGCGGTCTACGGGCAGGCCGCCAGCTTCACCACCAACAACATCAACACGCCGTCGGAAACCGCGGGCACGCTGAGCCATCCAGAGGCGTTGTGCGTGGACGGCAACGGCATCCTCTACATCCCCGACACCGGCAACAACCGAGTGCTGTACTTCACCCCTGGGGACACGACCGCGACCCGGGTGTACGGTCAATCCGGCAGCTTCACCACAGGCGGCGCGGGAACGTCGGCCACAACGCTCTCGCATCCCAACGGCTGCGCCACCGACGCCCGCGGCGACCTCTACGTCTCGGACGGCATCAACAATCGCATCCTCTTCTTCGCGAGCGGAAGCACAACGGCGACACAGGTGTACGGACAAGGCGGGAGTTTCACATCGAGCACGCCGAACAACGGTGGAGAAAGCGCCAGCTCCCTGGCCTACCCGCACGGCCTTTCAGTTGACAGGAACGGCAACCTGTACACGGCCGATCACAACAACAACCGCGTCCTCGAGTACCCCGGAGTCGTGCCGACGGGGACCATCACGTTCTCCATAGATGGGACGACGGTTGCCACCCGGACTGTCGGAACCGGTGGCTCGGTGGCTTACAGCACGTCTACCCTGGCGGTGGGCGCTCATCAGGTCACCGCGACCTACAGCGGGGATTCGAACTTCGCCGGGAGCACAACCACGCCCGCTCTCGTCCAGACTGTCGAGAGCCCGACCCCGTCGGTGCCGAACACCGGCGCGCCGGCCTTGACAAGTGCGCTCTGGATTCTGGCGGGGACCATGCTCGCCGGCGGAGGGCTGGCATCCGCTCTGGCCGGCCGGCGCCGCCGTGCTGGCGCGCGGCTTCGGCGATAGGCGGCTTCGAGTTGTCTGCTAGGACGCCAGCGCCTGGGCGGCGCCGAGCATCCGCGTGACCTCGACAGCCGGCGCCGGGCGGCCCATGTAATAACCCTGCGCCACGTCGCATCCCATCGACGCGAGCATGTCCAGCGACCCGTGGTCCTCGATGCCCTCAGCCACCACCCGCAGCCCGAGCGCGTGGCCCCGGTCGATCGTCGCGCGCACCAGCTCGCGGTCGCGCTCTCGTCCTTCGGCTGCCAGCCCGGTGATGAAGCTGCGATCCAGCTTCACTTCGCTCACGGCGAGGCTGCCCAGGTACGCCAGCGAGGTGAAGCCCGCGCCGAAGTCGTCGATCGACACCGCGATCCCCATGGAGCGCAGCTGCTCGATGACCCGCTTGCAGGCCTGGAAGTCCTCGATGATCGTGGTCTCGGTGATCTCCAGGATGCACGCGGACGGCGTCAGCTGATACTTGTCGAGCGCGCTGCGCACGTTGTCGAGGAAGCGGTCGTCTAGCAGGTTGCTCGCCGACACGTTCACCGAGACGCCCACATGGTTGCCGGCCGCATGCCACGCCGCGCATTGCTCGAACGCCATGTCCATCACCAGGACGGTGAGCGGCATCATCAGCCCCAGCTCCTCCGCCAGGGGAAGAAAGTGCAATGGGGGTACGGTGCCGAGGCGCGGATGCACCCAGCGCAGCAGCGCTTCGGCGGCGATCACACTCCCCGTCTGCAGGTCCACCTGCGGCTGGAAGTTCAGCGACAGCGAGCGCTCCTCCACCGCGGTGCGCAGCTCCTCGGCGAGTCGCAGGCGGTTGCCCTCGTCGTCCAGCTCAGCCTGGTAGATGGCCACGCCGGTTCGTGCCAGCTTCGCTCTGTACATCGCGACGTCAGCGCAGCGCAGCAGCTCCTCGGACTCGTAAGCATCGGCAGGCGCCATCGCCACCCCGACGCTGGCACTGATGGTGACGCCGACGCCCTCGACGATGAACGGCAGCCCCAGCGACATGAGCATCCGCTCCGCTATCTGCGTGGCGCTCTGCACATCGGTGTTGAACAGCACGATGCCCAGCTCATCACCGCCCAGGCGGACCACGACGTCCTCGTTGCGCAGCGCGGAGCGCAGGCGCGGCCCCAGCTGGCGCAGCAAGGCGTCACCCGCGGAGTGGCCGAAGGAGTCGTTGACCTCCTTGAACTTGTCGAGGTCGAGGAACAGGAACGCAAGCCGGCGCGGTGTTGCCTCGGGCTCCGCAAGCTCCGAGAAGAAGTTGTCGAAGACGTGCGACAGCATGCGGCGGTTGCCCACGCCGGTGAGCTCGTCGGTGAGCGAAAGGCGGTGGCGCTCCTGGGTCAGCGAGCTCATGCCGCGCAGCGACAGCGCGAAGCGGACGGCGGCCACGACGAGTGTTGCAGTGGCCAGCGCAAGCGCGGCCATTCCGACATGGCGCAGCGTGCCGGTGAACAGGACAATGAGCCCGAGCAGCGCGCCGAGCCCCGGCAGAACGAACCCCGTCGTCTGGACGCGGTTGATCACCGGCTTGCTGCGCGGTTGAGCCCACACCGACATCGAGATCAGCAATATCGAGGTCGGCCAAGCGACGCCGTCGAGGATGAGTCCCACCGCCGACGCCTGCGTGGCATTGATGAGGTTGAACGTGTCGCCGACAGCGTTGATGGCGCAGGCGACGGCAAGAACACGCCAGGTGAGCGTGGTCGAACCGGACAGCACGGCGGAGCCGCCCACGGCCAACCCGAGCAGGATGAGGTCGCCGACGGGGTAGGCGAGGTTGGTTGCCAGCTGCGCCGGCGTGTCGCCCAGCGAATTCTCGATGCTCCCGAAGAGGAACGTGGCGAACAGCGCCGCGACGCCGAATCCGGCGACTGCTCCGTCAAGCCAGCTGCCGGGAAGCACGCGCCCGCCGTCCTGCTTGATGAGCATCAGGAGCACTGTGTAGAGCAGCGGGTAGAAGCACAGGTAGAGCGGGTCGGCGAAAGACGGTGTGGTGACGTTGGCGCTCACCATCTGCTCCGCCGTGAGCACGCAGTCGCCGAGACCCCAGGCGAGCAGTGCCGCTCCGAGCAGCAGCGCGAGCTTCCGGGTCCGCGGTGACGTGATGGCCCTGGTCAAGCACAGAGCGGCGGCGGTCACCTCGAATCCGGCGACCAGCCATCCGTCGATCGCCGCACTTGTCCCGCCGAGGCGGACGATGAGCGACACGAGGTAGGCCACCAGCCCGGCGGCCATCGCCACGTACACGGCGGCGATCCATCGGGGCATGCCCCAGCTGCCGGCGGCCGCGAGCGTGGGCCGTCGCACCAACATGGGGGTAGCTTGGGGCAGAACTCCGGTAGCTACATGACGGCCCACCGGGAAAAGGTCACAACCCGGTCGCGGCGCTGACAAGAGGCGCCGATCGGCGCCTCAGCCTCTTGAGGTCAGCGGCCCAGGTGCAGCGAGGAGAGCTTCGCGTTCATCAGGACGTCGATCGCGTCCGAGGCGTCTGCGAGCAGCCGCGACTCCTGCGAGGCTGTGATTGCGCCGCTGGTGACCGCCTTGTTCAACTCCCCCTTGAGAGCCGCGGCAAGCGCGGATTCGACCTTGCCGGTGTTCGCGCCGGCGATCTGCGCGAGCGTCTTGCCTGCCTTGAGGTCCGCCATGATCTGCGCGGGCGGCACCCCGAAATCGGCGATCACCTGCTGCAGCAGCTGCTTCGACGACGTGCCGGCAGCCTCGAGCTGCATGAAGGCAGCCGCGGCACCCATCTGGAAGGCGCCGACGTGGAAGGCATCGCCCTGGCTCGCGGTGACGACAGCGGAAGCAGGTGCGGCGCTCGGCGAGGACAGATGGTCGACGGCGACGACGCTCCCCAACCCGACGACCGCCGCCCCGAGGACGCCGATCACCGCGTTCTTCGCGTTCAGGTGCCACATGCCGCTTCAGAGACTAGCGCAACGCGACGAGGCAGAAGCCGTGTCGGCGGCTCGTCACACCTCGGGCCGCCTAGAATCGGAGCTCGCGCCGAGGTGGTGGAATTGGTAGACACGCCAGCTTGAGGGGCTGGTGAGGGCAACCTTGTAAGGGTTCGAGTCCCTTCCTCGGCACCAGCTGATCCAGCACATCTGGAAATGACGAAGCCGAGCCAGCCGCCACCGACAGAGCCGAGCAAGGGGGTCCGCGGCGACCGCGACCTCATGCAGGGCGAGGATCCATCGACCGCGGATCCTCGCGATGCGCGCACGTGGATCAACATCTACACGCAACTCATCGCTTTCAAGCACAGGCTGCTGCAGCAGGTCGAGGACGAGTTGGAGCGCATGCCGAGGCGTCTCCAACCCGTAGTCCGCGAGGACCTGGCCATCATCCAAGAACAGCTCGAGCGGTACGAGCGACGCTTGGAGTACTGGTACAAGACGCACGTCGCCCTCGAGGGGGTGATGATCGATGACGAAGAACGCAGGGTGACGCGGCGTGGCGCCACCGCGACGCTCACGCGGCGCGAATTCGAGCTGTTCGAGGTCCTGCTGGCCAGGCCGGATCAGTATCTCTCGGCGCGGCAGCTGGTCATGGTCGCGTGGGGAGACACTGCGCTGAGTGACGAGGAGCTGCGCACGTACATCGGCACCCTGCGTCGCAAGCTGGACGAGATCAAGCTCGGGAGCATCGTGAACCGCCGGGGCCGCGGCTACTCATTGGTATTCAGCGGTCAGGCTCAACCGGCCTGAGGATCACCGCTCTCGAGTTGCCTGGCCCGAGCCTCCCACAGTTGGAGGCGGTGCCGGAAGCGCTCAAGCTGACCGCTAATCAGGGGCACGTTGGTCGACTCGGCCTCCGTCCTAGCTCCGGGTGACAGCGACGGCAGCCGCTGGACGATCGTGGCCAGGACGCGCTCCTCGAGGTCGACGACTTCGCGGTACACACCGGTCCAGAGCCGGGCCTCGTCGAGTGAAGCGTGCTCAACCGACTTCTCGCCGTTCAAGGGCACGTTGGGGTCGACGCTACGGAGCAGCGTCTCGAACGTGTCAGGCCCAGTGCGGCGATCGCCCGGCGAACTCATACGCTCACGGAAACACACGGTGCATAAATGTTTCCGCAAGAACCAGGGGATTCTTGCGGAAATTCTTGCGGTGGCGCCTCTACGGTTCGGTGTGTGGTTGCCCTCAGGGAAGAGGGGTTGCTACCGGAGGAGGACCCGGGGAGCCCGTATCCCGAAGACTCGATTCATTGGATCATCGTCTACCGTGAGCTGCTGATGATCTTGGAGCACGCCCAAGCCGTTTCGAAGGCACAGGCGGCAGGCGATCCCGAAGGGCGTTTCATGGACCAAGACATCCTTCAAACGCAGGCCGCGAGGTATGCGGAACGCCTTCAATTCTGGATTCGCCGCGCACGCGAATTCAGCGACGGTTGAGTGAAATCGACGATGCGACCGTGGATCGTGCTGTACGTGGTCGCGCTGGTGGTGATCATAGTCACAATTGACGTCGTCTTCTTCAGGGATCGCTTCTGGGAACGCCTGGTTTCCAACGTCGCGATTGTCGCGGCGTTCCTCGCATTCGGGGTGTGGATCTTCAGGCACTCCTGAACCGAGGACGAGCGGGGGAGCCAGACGTCAGATCGAGATGGTGATCCTGACGCCCAGGAGGACAAGGGGCCAGAGCAGGATTGCCAGCAGGGCTGAGACGAATGCGCCGATCGTCGTCAGGTGGTCGAAGAAGTGGTGCGACGCGGCGACGATCACGCCGATGACGATCCACAGGAGCGGGAGCCACGAGATCCGCCGGGGCCTCAACACGCCCCGATACGTTGCCACGACGGTACCGGTCCCGGCTGACCGGCGAGGCCCATGCCACCATGACCGGCATGGACCGGCACCGCGCCACCGCATTCCCGGGGCTGGCTCTTGCGGTCATCGCACTGGCAATGGTGCTGGCCTACGGGATCGTCGGCTACGTGCTGATCGAGCACTACGCGGTGCTCGACGCAGCATTCATGACGGTCACCACTGTGACCACCGTCGGCCTGGCCGTCCGGCCGCTGGACGGCCCTGGCGAGGTGTTCACCATCACCCTTGTCGTCCTCGGGGTCAGCGCCTTCCTCTACACGTTCGGTGTCATCGTGGAGGCGTTCGGCAGCGGCCGCTGGAGCAGGTACTGGAGGAGGCGAGCAATGGACCGGCGTCTGGACCAGCTGCACGACCACGTCATCATCTGCGGCTACGGCCGCACCGGCACGCGGATCGCTTCCGAAGTTCGGGCCAAGGGTGTCCCATACGTGGTGATCGAGATGAACCCCGAGCCGCTGGAGAGCGTGCGCGCCGCCGGCGAGCCGCTGCTGGTGGGCGACGCAGCCAGCGACGAGGTGCTGCAGCACGCAGGCATCGCGAGGGCGCGGTCGCTGGTGAGCGCTGTCGACAGCGACGAGCGCAATGTCTACATCGTGCTGACTGCAAGGTCGCTCAACCCCCAGCTGTTCATCGTTGCACGCAGCTCCTTCCCCGACTCCGTGGCCAAGCTGGAGCGCGCCGGCGCGAATCGAGTGGTGAGCCCGTACACCACGAGTGGGATCCGCATGGCCGCGCTGGCCCTGCAGCCCGCGGTGGTCGACGTGCTCGACATCGTGAGCGGCGGCGGCCCCACCACGACTGTGGAGGAGCTGCTCGTGCCTCACGGTGTGAGCGCAACGGCGGGGGACCTGCGACGCTCCGGCGCCGCGCTGCTGGCGATTCGTGCCAAGGATGGCACGATCCACGTCAACCCCAAAGACTCACACCGCTTGGAAGGTGACGACGTCGTGGTGGGCATGGGCACTCAGGAGCAGGTGGACGCGCTGGCCAGCGCCCTGCGCCCCTGAATGCTGGCGAAGCACCGCCTCCCGCGGCGATCATTGCCGGCATGAGGCGGATCGCGGTGGTCGCCGGTGCGAGCCGGGGGATCGGCGCTGCTGTGGCGCGACGCTGTGCAGCCGACGGGTATGAGGTGATCGCCTGCGCCCGGTCGAACGGCGCGCTGCAACGACTCGCCGCCGAGACGCCTCGCATCACGCCGGTGGTCGCCGACGTATCCAACCCGGATGACGTCGACCGCGTTGCTGCGACAGCGCGCAGCGCCGGGACGCTGCACGCCTGGATCAACTGCGCGGCGGTGGTCGACAAAGCGACCTTCACCGACCTCGACCCTGAGCGCTGGCGGCGTCAGATGGCGGTGAACCTGGACGGCGTCTACCTCTGCTGCCGAGCCGCGTTCACGACGATGCGTGACACAGGTGGCGTCATCGTGAACATCGCGTCGCTGTCGGGCGTGGCCGGCGTGGAGAAGTTCGCCGGGCTGTCCGCGTACAACGTCGCCAAGGCGGGGGTGATCGCGTTAAGCGAGGCGATTGCACTCGAGGGCCGGCAGTACGGCATCCGCTGCGTCTGTGTCAGCCCTGGCGCCGTCGACACCGAGATGCTGCGTCAGGCCGCGCCGCATTTGCGGGCCGCCATGTCGGCGGACGAGTTCGCCTCGATCGTCGCCTTCTTGTTGTCCGAGGTCGCGGCGCCGCTCAGCGGCACGAACATTCCCATTTTCAGCAACGCCGAGGCGCCGGCTGCTCAGGCATAGTGGAACTGTGAGTGACGACGACGCGCTTGTCTCGCTGACCACGCAGCTCCTGCGCGAGCTGGGTGAGTCGCCCGAGCGCCAGGGACTCCTGCACACCCCGCAGCGCGTCGCGACCAGCTTGCGCGAGCTGACCTCCGGCTACGGCAGGGAGATCGCCGACGTGGTCAACGGCGCCATCTTCGAGGAGCCGTACGAAGAGATGGTGGTGGTGCGCGACATCGAGGTGTACAGCCTGTGCGAGCACCATCTCCTGCCGTTCTTCGGCAAGGCGCACGTGGCCTACCTTGCCTGCGGGCGCATCATCGGCCTGAGCAAGATCCCCCGGGTTGTCGACATGTTCGCGCGGCGCCTGCAGGTGCAGGAGCGGCTCACCACGCAGGTGGCAGAGGCGCTGCACGATGTGCTGCAACCCTACGGAGTCGGTGTCGTCATCGAGGCGGCGCACCTCTGCATGATGATGCGCGGTGTGCAGAAGCAGAACAGCATGGCGGTGACCTCGGCGCTCACCGGAGCGATGCGCACCGATCCCAAGTGTCGCGCGGAGTTCCTCAGCCTGATCGGGCTGCCGGTGACGCCGACGCGCTGACTAGCTGGCGCCGACCACAAGGACCTCGAGCTCGACCAAAGCGGCGCCGATGATGAGCATGAAAAGGCCGAGCGCGAGGTGCGCCCAGCGGATCGGCTGACGGTCGGCGCGCCGCACGATCCTGCTGAAGATGGTCACACCCATGAGGCCGAGCCCACCGGCGACGAGAATGGTTCCCGGGACGCCG
>JAFAJR010000255.1 GCA_019236085.1 Candidatus Dormiibacterota bacterium | reverse complement strand
GGGACCTTCTAGGAGACGGCCACAGCGAATACGCGCCTCCTCCGCTGCAACAGGATCCGCCTCGACGCCGTCGACGACTGCTCCATAGCGCCGACTGATCTCCGCAGCGATCGCCCCGTCGGAACAGCCGACGTCGAGCACCCGCCTCGCTCCACGACAGCGATCAATCACCATCTGATGGGCCGAGTACGGGTCACGCTGCAATGGCACGTAGCCGCTCATGTCAGGCCGCGCCGGCGCGGTGCCGCCAGGATCCGATGGCCGCGGCACCGCATGAAACGGCGACGAGCCCGCAGACAATGACCTCGCTCAGGAGAAGAACCTGCACGAACATCGTTGTACGGTCCACCGACGTGCGGAGCCACCAGCTGATGTCATAGGGACCCACGATGTAGGTTATGGCGAGACTTCCCCCGGCGAGCACAATGACCAACCACAACCAGACGGAGCCCCCAAGACTAAGCCGGGCGCGTCCCGCGCGCAGAGCAAGCAATGCTGCGATGCTTGTTGCAGCTACCCATGGCAGGAACACCCAGTAGCTCGCGAGAGCCGACACGGTTGGACCTACGCGCGAGATCGGCGTCGCAGTCGAGAGAAATGGTGCTACCGCTCCCGTTTGCAACTCAGACGGAACGCCGACAATGCGTGCTGCGACCGGCCAGGCGGCCATGAGCGCGATGGCCCCACCGACGCCCAGCGCGATCATCGATCGTTCAATCCTCCTCGGGGGCACGAGTGTCCAGTAGCGGACCAGGACAAGCACCAGGACGATGCCGCCGGCTACCAACCCCTCGTCCTTGGTCAGCGCTGAGACCAAAAGCGCTATGACGCACAAGCTCAATGCATGTCGCGAACGGGGGTGCACCAACCCGTAGACGGCCGCAGCCGCCACAGGCACAGCGGCGAGCAGATCCGCGTAGCCGTCGATGCCACCGGCGCCCGCGATGCCCATCGCAGCCGCTGCGATCACGCCACCAGCGGCAATTCCCAGCACTCGGAGATGCCGCCCGAGCACGCCGGCTACTGCGCACCCCAGCAGTGAGCAGGAGGCCAGGTTGAGGGCGGTGGTAACCAATTCCCCCAGCCGCAGATCGACGTGTCCCCCGAGTTGCCAGACAACTGCGATCGTCGAAGGCAACAGCGGCGGATACTCGGCATGCGAGAAGGCGAAGGCCGGATTTGCCATGGCAGCCAGCAGATAGTCGTGACCGGCAAACAGCCAGCGCGCATGGAGCATGTAGATGGAACGAGCATCCCATTCCACGTATTTCGCGTCGCGCAAAGGGCCGATGATCGGGGCTGCCGCAGCGATTACGAGGACGCCTATCGTCAGGATGGTCCAGATCAGTTGCGACGGCCAAGGGCGCGTCGGGCGCGGCCGCTTCGCCCCCGTTTTACGCCGCAGGATCACCGCAACGAGGCCCAGGTTGAGACCTGCCGCGAGGACGCAGTACCAGAACAGCGTGTTCGCCGCCAGCAGCGTCAGGATCCCTGCAGTTCCCGCCAGCAGAGCGCCGCACAGCGGTGCAGCGAGCACGACTTCTGGGCGCGCTCCGAAGAGCGTGACAAGCAGCGGAAGCGAAGGAACCGTGAGAAGCGCCAACGATGCCAGCAGCCAGCTCGTCATCGCGCTTCCACGACGAAGCCCACGCCACCGTCACAACCATGACCGCTGGGTCCAGGCTCGACCACGTATTCAGCACGAGCCTCGTCGACCACCAGCAATGCCCACCCGCTCATGAATTCTGCGGCCCGCTGAACCTCGAGTGCGGGTCCCGCTGCGATGTACACCTTCGCACCCCGGGGCACCTCGGCGCGCAGTTGAAGTTCGCGACACTGGAAGAGTGTGTACTCACTGTTCTCCAGTGCGAGGACTCCTGGGGTCGCCAGCAACGAATGCACGGCAGCGGTGTGCCACAGTGCGGCGCCAGCCAGAGACGCGGCCGCGCAAGCGACAGCGACGCCGGCCAGACCCCGCATGACCATGTGCGGCCTGATCCTATGCAACTGATCCGGCCGGGCCAGCAGCGCCGCTGTGCAGCAGGCCCGCCACGCGGCGCGGAAGATCCGGGGGCTGCAGAGTGGCAGCTGTGGCGCTCAGTTCTTGGACTGTCCACCAGCGATGCCCATCGATTGCTCCGGCCTCGAACTCTCCAAGGCTACGCGGCGTCGGTTCGAAGTGCGTCACGCGCCGGACGTGATAATGCTCGACCTGACGGAAGCGACGACCGTCGCCGATGCGGAATGCGTGCACGCGCCGCCACGCGGCCGCACCAACGCCGGTCAGCGAGTGACCCGTCTCCTCCGCTAGCTCGCGCACAGCAGCTTCTTCCAGCGTCTCGCCGCCCTCCACTGCGCCGCCAGGGGTGCACCAGAAGTCTTCGCCGGTGTCCGGAGGCTTGTAGTGGAGCAAGAGAATGCGATCTTCCTCGTCAAGCAGCACCACCCGCACCGCTGTCCGCTGCACCACGCGCGAGGACAGGGCGGTTGCGATGCGAGGGGCGCATTCGGGGTCCACGAAATTATGGGTGCCCACCTGTACTGCAGCGGCACCGACGTCGAAGAAGTCCAGCGCGGCTTCGGTCGAATCGACACCGCCGGCGCCGACGACTGGAATGTTCACTGCGCTGACTACTGACGCCACCGCAGCGATTGCCAGTGGATGTATGGCAGGACCACTCAGGCCGCCGGTTCCTTGGCCCAGCACGGGACGTCCGCTACCCCGGTCGATTTTCATGCCGACGTACGTGTTCACCGCCGACAACGAGTCGGCGCCTGCCTGCTCCACCGCGCGAGCCACCGCGGCGATGTCTGTGACGTTGGGGCTCAGCTTCACCATGAGGTGACGCACAGTCGCCGAGCGCACGCGCTCCACGAGCCTGCCGGCGGCCCCGGCATCGCGTCCGTAGTCCAAACCCGATGCGATGTTCGGGCACGAGATGTTGAGCTCGATCCCGGCGATGTTCGGCGCCGCCTCGAGGCGCCGCACACAGTGCACGTAGTCATCCACCGTGCCGCCCGCCACGTTGATTACGACGGGGAGGCCAAGCGACGCGAAGCGCGGAGCGTAGTCGGCCGCCACCACATCCACCCCGGGGTTCTGCAGCCCGATGCTGTTGAGCATCCCACCCACCGTCTCTGCGACACGCGGCGGTTCGTTGCCCCGGCGAGCCAACGGCGTGGTGCCCTTGGTGAAGAGCGCGCCGACGCTGCTCAGATCGGCGAGCTGCGCCAGCTCGAAACCGTAGCCTGCTGTCCCGCTGGCGAGGCCCACGGGGGTCTGCATCACAAAGCCACGGCCCAGATCGATGGATCCCGTGAGGCTCATGCGACGTGTGCCTCGGGAAGCCGGTGGAGCGTGTCCCAGTCCACCTCGTCGCTGCGGAACACTGGTCCGTCACTGCAGCACAGCGCCCACGCATCGTCAGCGGTGGATCGAACCGGCACGGCACACCCAAGGCAGGTGCCGAAGCCGCATCCCATCGGCGCTTCCAGCGAAGCCTCCACGAGGCCGACGTAGCAGGCCTCACGCAGCAAGCGAGCCACAGCTCCCAGCATGGCGTTGGGACCGCAGGCGTACACCGCCGTGTTCGCCTCACTCAGCGCAGCAGTGAGCAGGTCGGTCACCCATCCGCGGTGGCCGCGGCTGCCGTCGTCGGTCGCCTCGATCACCCGGACGCCCGTCGCCACCCGGTCGAAGCGTTCCGCCGGGTAGAGCCGCGACGAAGTGGCCGCCCCGTTCAGGACAACGATGTCTTGAACGCCTGCAGCCGCCAGATCGCGCACCAGCAGCGGAAAGGGCGCGCAGCCGACACCCCCCGCCACGCACACCGCGCTTTGTGCCGGAGAGGGAGAGAATCCGGTGCCCAGCGGTCCGAGCACATCGATGGTGTCACCGGGACGCAGTGCGGCCAGGGCGGCGGTGCCGGCGCCAACGACGTCGAAGACGAAGCTGCAGGCGTCGCCGTCGGCCCAGGCAACGCTGAAAGGCCGGCGCAGCAAGGGGACGCTGGAGCGGGTGCAGCGCAGCTGGGCAAACTCTCCCGCTCTGGCCGTCTGTGCGAGATGCGGCAGCCGCACCGTCAGCTCGTAAAGCGCTCCGAAGCTTTCCAGCGCCAGAACCTCGCCGGTCTCGTCGCGGGCCCGGCGCAGGTCAGCGCTCAGCGAACCGCCTCCACGAGACCCTCACGGTACTCACGCACTGTGGCGACATT
>JAFAJR010000173.1 GCA_019236085.1 Candidatus Dormiibacterota bacterium | reverse complement strand
CGGCGAGCGAGGTGGCAGCGGCGCTACGGGGAGCACCGTGAATGTGCCACTTCCGGCAGGAACTGACGGCCCGGCCTGGCTGAACGCATTCGACGCCGTCGTGGCCCCTGCGGTGCGCGACTTCGCCCCGGACCTCGTGGTGGTGAGCGCCGGCTTCGACGCGCATGCCGACGACCCGCTGGCCGGGCTGGCGCTGCACGACGAGACGTACACCGCCATGGCGGAGCGCATCCGCGACCTGGCGGAGGACCGAGCCCGGGGGCGCATGGTCTGGCTTCTCGAAGGTGGTTACGATCTGCGAGCCATCGCCGAATGCTCAAGTCGATGTCTGCGAGTGCTTGCTGCGGCGTGATGCTGCGCTTCGCGCTGCCGCTCGGCTGCGCGCTGTGGCTCTGTGGCTGCTCGCTGCCCGGTGTGGCGAGGGAGACGGCGACGCCGAGCGCCACGCCGGCCACTGCATCACCATCGCCGGCTGCACCGTCCGTGTCGTCCGTGCGCACTGTGCTGGCGCAGCTGGGGTTGAACATCCACGCCCGGCCTTCGGCGACATCCCCGGTGCTCGGCGTAGCCGCACAGGGGACGACCCTCACCGTGCTCCAGCAGCAGAGCGGGGGAGGGTGGTTCGAGGTGCAGGGGCAGACCGTCACGGGCTGGATCGTGTCCGACCCGGCGCTGACAGCACCTGGTTTGTTCACAGCCTTCAATTCGCAGCAGCTCGCCTTCAGCGCGCTGTACCCGCAGAGCTGGACGTTCGCGGTCGCCGGCACCTCGGTGCTGTTCCGGCCGCAGCAGGGAGCGCAGACCATCCTGGTCCGCACCGCGACCTCTGCATCAGCCTTCGGCGGGGCGCCGCCAGGCTACCTCTCGTCGTTTTCCCAACAGGAAATTGTGTGCGGATACACCGGGACGCTCGTTGAATACGAGCTGGCCGGCGGCTCGGCGACACCGTCACCGCCGGTGCCGGGCGTCACGTCGCTGCCGCTTATGGCGGACATCGGACTCACGTTCGACGCTACGCACGCCATGGACCTCAGCTTCGAGTACAGCGCACAGTCGGACCTCAGCGTGTTCCAGGACTTTTACAACTCCCTGGTTGTCCCGTATCCACTCTGCGAGCAGTAGGGGAGAAGAGGATGCGCAGCGAGCAGTTCCAGGTCGACACCTCGCATCGCACTGTCGTCGACCTCACCGATCGCGTAGCCGCGTTCCTTGCTGCTCAGGACGAAGGGCTGGTCAACGTCTTCGTGCCGCACGCGACGGCAGGTCTCGCCGTGGTGGAGACGGGGAGCGACAGCGATGACGACCTGGTCGACGCCCTGCGCCGGCTGCTGCCGCGAGACGACCGTTACCTCCACCGTCACGGCAGCGCCGGTCACGGCGCCGACCACCTGGTGCCGGCATTGATGTCGCCGTCCTTGAATGTACCCGTGCAACAGGGCCGCCTGTTGCTGGGCACGTGGCAGCGCATCGTGCTGGTCGACCTGAACGCCGACAATCCGCGCCGCTCAGTGCGGCTGAGCTTGCTCAGCGGCTGAGCGAGGCGACGTCGACGGCGCGCAGGCCGATCCCGGACGCAAGCTCCAGCTCGTAGGCCTCGTCACCGAGGTAGGTGACCTCGGTGACGTCCACCGCTTCGAGCTGCTTCATGCAGCGCTCGATGAGCTCGGCGAACACCGGCGCGTCACGCTTGCGCTGCTGGTGCGTCTCGCGTCCCAGCACCACCCTGCAGCGCCGTCGCAGCTGCGAGTTCTGGTCGAGAAAGGCATGAACCGCGGTCTCGGAGTTCTGGGTCAGCACCGCGAAGGCGGGGAAGCGCAGCACGTAGTCGATTCCCTCGGGGACCGGCTGGCCTCGAACGGCGCCGTCTCGCTCAGCAACTGCAATGCGCGACAGCGATTGCGCATCGCCGCGCCTCACGGCATCGGCAATGGCTGCGACGCCGAGCTCGCGTCGCAGCGCGGTCCAGTCGACGGCGAGGTGCACCAGCGTGCCGTCGAAATCAGTGATCAGCGCTCGCGAGCCGTTCGATGTCGTCACGGGTCACCAGGCGGAATCCCATGTCCACCATGCGGATCCAATAGAGGTCTTCGGGCAATGGTGAGACGCCACGCCGCTGCGGCCGCTCACCCAGAGCACAGCGCACCATGAGGTCGGGCATGTTGAGCCCGGCGTGGGCGAAGAAGTTGGACGTGGTGAAGAAGCGTCCGGCATTCACCTCGGTAACGCGGGGGTCGCCGCCAGCGCGTTCTTTCATGTCGACGCAGAAGACACCGTGCGGCTGCGGATCGAGCGCCCTGATGGCGGCGATCGCAGTCTCGTCGACGTGCGGCGCACGCACCGTGCGAGCCACCGACGGCGTTGAGGTCTGGCCGCTCGGCGTGAGGTGTCCGTAGAGGTAGGCAACGCGCTCGCGGCTCTGCCCGGCGACGATCTCGCCGTCCTGCCACACGCTCTGAAATGCGAACTCGCGTCCGGGAAGCATCTCGGACGCCATGAACTGGCCCGCCGACAGGCCGCGCTCCTCGATCCACCACGAAATCCAGGCGATGGCCTGCGTGGCGCTGCGCACCGGCAGCGAGGCTCGTGAGCCGGCGCCGTGACGTGCCCGGATCCACACCCGTTCGTGACGCTGCAGCAGGTCGTCGACCACAGCAGCGGCGCTGTCGAGCGAGGCGATGGGCACCGCCTCCGGGACGGGCACGCCGGCGGCGGCGAGCATGGCGGCGCAAGCACTCTTGTCAGCGGCCACTTCCAGCGTGCGCTGTGGCGGCAGGTAGGTCGCCACGCCGACATCGCCGCGATGCCTGCCAAGCATCATCACCTCGGGGTCGGGCTGCGCGTGCAGCAAGGCGGCGGTGTTGTGGCCGGCAATGTCCCGAACTGCTGCGATGTAACCGGGTTCATCGGCACGCGGTATCACGTGGCGGCTATCAGCAGCCGACAGCTGCAGGGTGATCGCGGAGCAGTCCAGCCCGATGATGCGGTAGCGATGCTCTGACAGGCGAAGCGCGTCGATGACGTTTGCGCAGGCGGAACCGCCGGCGCCCGTGAGCATCAGGGTGATGTCGTCTGCAGGCATGGGGGAGTGGAGGGTGAGGCTAGAGGTTGCCCGAGGGCTGCGACACGTTGGGGACGTAGTGGCTGTCGACCACCGCGTTGTTGGCCACGGTCATGCCACCTGCGGCCACCAGCAGCATGACGAGATAGGCCGCTCCGATCGCTGCACGGCTTCGTGCCGGCAGTGGCGGGGGTGCTGTGCCGCGCCGCACCGCGCGAAAGCGCTGCACAGTGGTGAACACGCCGATCACCAGGATCAGGAGGGCGAACGGGTTGCCCAGCAGGATCACGAAGCCGGCCATGATCACCAGGCCCACGACGTTCATCCACACGGAGATCCCGCTGGCGATGCGGCCGCCGTCCAGCGGGCTCAGCGGCACCAGGTTGAAGAGATTGATGAAGCAGCCGAAATACGCCAGGCCGAACAGCAGGTAGCGCAGGTACCCTGCCGACACCGAGTACGCAAGAGCCATGCAGAGGAGTGCTGCGGTGGTGCCGAAGAGCGGACCTCCCAGCGCGATGAACGCCTCCTGCTGCGCGCTGCGGAACGGCCGGCGGATGTTTGTGACAGCACCGAACGGCCCGAGGAACACGGGGAGTGACAACGGCATTCCCTCGTACGCCGAGACCGCGACGTGGCCCAGCTCGTGCACCAGGATGAGCAGCACGACGCCGAGCCCGAACGCGGGGCCGAAGAACAGCGCGTAGAAGAAGAGCGCTATCGCCATCGAGATCAGCGTCGGGCCCAGCTTGCCGAGCTTCAGCACCACCAGTCCGTACTTGGCGAATGCCGCAGCACCCGCTCCGGCAGCGCCGGCGATGCCCCCGGTCCGCCGCGTTCTCGGCGCGGTGGGGGAGTGAGGCTGGGCCATCAGCGGATCGCGAGCAGGACGCGATTGGAGCGATGCTGCCAAACCGTGCCAACCTCTTGGAAGCCGGAGGCAAGCAGCGTCA
>JAFAJR010000387.1 GCA_019236085.1 Candidatus Dormiibacterota bacterium | reverse complement strand
GATGAACATGTACCCGATGTGCCGCACCATGAAGATGAAGTCGGTCATGGCCGGTGAGTACACGGCGCCGCCGGTGCACGGGCCCACAACGAGCGAGAGTTGTGGGATGACGCCACTGGAGCGGACATTGCGATAGGAGATCTCGGCGTACCCGGCGAGCGAGACCACACCCTCCTGGATGCGTGCGCCGCCTGAATCGTTGATGCCGATGCATGGGCAACCCGTGCGCTCGGCGAGGTCCATGATCTTGGTGACCTTCTCCGCGAACACCTCACCGAGCGATCCGCCGAAGACCGACGCGTCGTGGCTGAAGACGAACACCTGCCGGCCGTCGATCGTGCCCCACCCCGTCACCACGCCGTCTCCGCGCACACGCCGCTCGTCCATGCCGAAATTCGTGGTGCGGTGCATGGCGAAGAGGTCGAGCTCGGTGAACGAGCCGGCGTCGAGCAGGCGCTCGACGCGTTCCCGCGCTGTCAGCTTTCCCTTGGCATGCTGCGAGCGTTCAGCGGCGCCACCGCGGTGCACGGCGTCGTAGCGTCGCTTGCGCAGGATGTTGATCTTGCGCTCGGTGCCGCTGTGCCTTTCCGCGTCGGCGCTGTCGCCACCGCTCTTCATAGTGCAGTTGCCGGATGGTACACGCCGAAGACGTCGCGAAGAGCGTTGCAGACCTCGCCCACCGTAGCTCTCGCAGCGAGCGCATCGCGCATCGCCGGCAATAGGTTGCCGCCGCCCTCGGCGGTGCGACGCACGGCGTCAAGGTGGCCCGCGACAGCGGCCTCACCCCGTTCGCGGCGCAGGCTGCGGACGCGCTCCACCTGCTCCGCCTCCAGCTCGGCGCCGATGCGCAGGATCTCCACATCGTGCTGTGAGGTCTCGGTGAAGCGGTTGACGCCGACGATGACACGCGTCCCGTCTTCCACCAGCTGCTGATGCCGGTACGCAGACTCATGGATCTGTCGCTGGTAGAAGCCGTTCTCGATTGCCGCCACGGCGCCACCCTGTTCATCAACACGGCCGATCAGTGCCGACGACTCCTCGACCAGACGGCGCGTCAGATCCTCCACCAGGAAGGACCCGCCGAGTGGGTCTGCAACGTTCGCCGTCCCGGACTCGTAGGCCACCACCTGCTGCGTGCGCAGCGCGATCTCGGCTGCCTGCTGCGAGGGCAGCGCCAGTGCCTCGTCGTAGCTGTTGGTGTGCAGTGACTGGGTCCCCCCGCAAACCGCCGCCAGCGCCTGCACCGCGACCCGCACGACGTTGTTCAGCGGCTGCTGCGCTGTCAGCGTCGCGCCGCTGGTCTGGGCGTGGAAGCGCAGCATCTGGCTGCGGGGGTTGCTGGCTCTGAAGCGGTCCTGCATCACGCCGGCCCACACGGCGCGCGCCGCACGGAACTTCGCCACCTCCTCGAAGAAATCGTTGCTCACGTTGAAGAAGAAGCTCAGCCGCGGTGCGAAGTCGTCGACGGCCAGGCCCGCGTCGATCGCGGCCTGCACGTAGGCGATGCCGTTGCTCAGGGTGAAGGCGATCTCCTGCGGCGCCGTGGCCCCGGCCTCGCGCATGTGGTAGCCGCTGATGCTGATGGTGTTCCACCGGGGCAGGTGCTCTGCGCAGTAGGCGAACGTGTCAGTCACGAGGCGCATGGACGGGCGCGGCGGAAAGATGTACGTGCCGCGCGCCGCGTACTCCTTGAGGATGTCGTTCTGAATGGTGCCGCCGAGCGCAGATGTCGCGGTGCCTGCTTCTTCCGCAGCGAGCTGGTACAGCAGCAGCAGCAGCGACGCCGGCGCGTTGATCGTCATTGACGTTGTGACGCGGTCCAGCGGGATGCCACGCGTCAAGAGCTGCATGTCGTCGATGGAGTCGATGGCGACTCCCACCTTGCCCACCTCGCCATGCGCCATCGGGTCGTCGCTGTCGTACCCCATCTGCGTGGGCAGGTCGAACGCCACCGAAAGCCCCGTCTGGCCGGCCTTCAACAGATAGTGGAAGCGCTCATTGGTCTGCGCGGCACTGCCGAACCCGGCGTACTGACGCATGGTCCAGAGCCGCGTGCGGTAGCCGTCGCCGCGCACGCCGCGAGTGAACGGATGCTCGCCCGGGTCCGGCCATTCCGCCGCCGGCGGCGCTGCATAGAACTGCTGCAGCGGCAACCACGATTCCGACTCGACGCGGTCGGTCACCGATGCTCCCCGGCTGCCTCCGGGTCGGGCTGGCACAGCTCGGTGAGAACGCCCGCGGCGGCCGACGGATGCATGAAGGCCACCAGCCGCCCCGCAGCGCCACGCCGCGGACAGCTGTCGAGCACCTGCAACCCCATGGCGGTGAACTGATCGAGTGTTTGCTGCACGTCGGCGACGCCGTAGGCAACGTGGTGCAACGCATTGCCCCGCTTGACCAGGAAGCCGGCGATCTTGGAGTCGTCTCGCGTGCTGCCCAGCAGCTCGATGCGCGACTCGCCCACCTCGAACATCACCGCCTCGATGCCATCACTGTCCACCCGCTGGCGATGCGCAGGCTCGGCGCCGGTGAGCCGCCGGTACACATCCACGGCGGCATCGAGGTCGCGTACGGCGATGCCGACGTGGTCGATCCTCGAGAACGTCGGAGCCATCGGATTCGATGGTAGACGGAAGCAATGCGGCAACGCTCCGGTCGCGTCTGCGCAACCGGTGCTAGGTTGCCGTGCATCGTGCGCCTCCGCATCACCATGGTCGCTGCGCTCGTCGGCGCGGCAGCGCTGCTGTCGCACTACGGCGTGGCCTGGCTGCAGGTCAGCGATTTCCAGGAACGCGGCAGCGATTTCTCGACGTACTACGTCGCGGCGCTGCTCATCCGTGAGGGCCACGCCTCACAGCTCTACGACCAGGTGCTGGAACAGCAGCGCCACCTCGCCCTGCTGCCGGCAGGCACACACCTCACCCTTCCGTTCGTCACGCCGCCCACCACGGCGCTCCTTGCGCTGCCCTTCAGCTTCATGGACCTGGCAGCCGCCTCGCGGCTGTTCTCGGTGATCGAGATACTGCTCGTCGGTGTTGCAGTGGTGCTGGCTGTGCGCACCGCTCCCTGGCCACACCAGCTCGGGCGGGGACCGCGTGCGGCGCTGGCAGCGCTGGCAGTCGCAGGCATACCGACATACGTCCTGCTCCTCCTGGGCCAGCTCGACGGCATCTGCGCCATAGGCGTCGCCGGCGGGTACGCCGCCTGGCGCCGCGGCCGCACAGGCTGGGCCGGCTTCTGGCTGGGGCTGGGATTCCTCGCCACCAAGCCGCACCTGGCAGCGGGCCTGCTCGTGTTCCTGCTGTTCCGGCGTGAGTGGCGCGCGGTCGGAGGTTTCATCGCGGCAGGCGCGGTCGTGGTTGCGCTCTCCCTGCCGGTCGTCGGTCCCGGCGGGATGGTCCAGTTCCTGCTCGGCTACCGCTACTCGCTGGGCATCACCCCCGAAGTGAGCACGCTCGGCCTGCCCGGCCTGGTGGCGTCGTGGCTGGGGACGGCTATGGCCGCCCAGGTCCTCGAGGTGGTCGCCGTGCTGGCCGGCCTCGGCGTCTGCGCCGCGTTCGGCCACCGTTCCCGGCGGCCTGGAGCGAGCCTGGAGTTCGCACTGCTTGGGGCTGTGGCGGTCTCGCTGATGCTGTCGCCACACCTCTTCTCCTACGACCTGGTGGTGATGGCGCCGCTCTTCGTCATCTGCATGGCCCGTGCTTCCGCTGCTGAGGTTCCCGAGTCCTGGCCCGGCAGGGCAAGCCTGGCGGGCATCGCAGCCTGGGTGTGCGGCAAGCTCCTGGTCAACCTCGATGTGGGCAACGCCGCCCCCGCTCCGCCGGGCAGGGTGACGCCCATTGCTCTACTGATCGCGGCAGCCCTGGCGTGGCGGGCGCTGGGCACCGGGGTGCGGCTGGCGCAGCCGCAGCCGCGCCGCGCTCCGCGCCGGCTTCAGCTGGACAGTGGCAGGGGTGTCGGCGGGTCAGTGGAGTAGTCATAGAAGCCCCGTCCGCTCTTGCGTCCCAGGCGCCCCTGGCTCACGAGGCCCTCAAGAATCTCCACGGTTGCCTGGTCGCCCGGCTCATGTTC
>JAFAJR010000360.1 GCA_019236085.1 Candidatus Dormiibacterota bacterium | reverse complement strand
GCCTCATCGACGAGCACGAGCTCCTCATCACCAAAAATCCCATCTGGCGGGAGCGCACCATCGGATTGGGGGTCATCTCTGCGGAGGACGCGCTCAACTACGGCTGCAGCGGTCCCATCATCCGCGCCAGCGGCATTCCCTACGACCTGCGCAAGGCACAGCCCTACAGCTCGTACGACCATTTCGATTTCGACGTGCCCATCGCCACGCACGGCGATGTCTACGACCGCTATCTGGTGCGCATGCAGGAGATGCGCGAGTCGGTGAAGATCATCAACCAGGCGCTGGCCAACCTTCCTTCGGGACCGGTCAACACCAGCGACCGGCGGTTGGCGCTGCCGCCGCGCAACGAGATCAACACCAGCATGGAGTCGCTCATCCACCACTTCAAGCTGGTGACCGAGGGCATGCGGCCACCCGCGGGCCAGGTCTACCAGGCCATCGAGTCGCCGCGTGGTGAGCTCGGTTTCTACATCGTGAGTGACGGCAGCAACCGCCCCTACCGCTGCAAGGTGCGCGCCCCGTCCTTCAGCAACCTGTGCGCCCTGCCGCACATGGTCCGCGACGAGCTCATAGCCGACGTGGTGGCGGTGATCGGTTCGATCGACATCATCCTGGGAGACGTCGACCGTTGACCGGCCCGCTGCCGCACGCGGCGCGAGCCGAGATCGAGCGCATCCGCGACCGTTACCCGCAGCCGCGCAGCGCCATCCTGCCGGCGCTCTGGGTGGTGCAGCACGAGCATGGCCACGTGACGCCGGAGGGAATGGAGGACGTCGCGAACGTGCTCGGCCTTGCCCGCAGCGACGTCGAGGCCGTCGCCACGTTCTACTCCATGTACTTCCAGAAGCCGCATGGCAGGCACGAGGTGCTGGTGTGCATCAACGTGTCCTGCGCGCTCCGTGGCGCCGACGACATCGTCACGCACCTGGAGCGGTCGCTCGGCTGCCCGTCCGGCGGCACCACTGAGGACGGCGCCTTCACCTGGGGCAGCACCGTGGAGTGCCTGGGTGGCTGCGGCGGCGCGCCGGCCATGCAGGTGGACCACCACTTCCACGAGAACCTCACGCCGCAGCGGGTTGATGACATCCTGGGCCGCATCCGCGAGCTCGAGACGACGGCCGAAGCGCCGCTCAAGCCGCAGCGGCGGCGCGGCGGCAAGGCCCCCCGGTAGGATTCAGCGACTCGATGGCCGAGCACAGGCTCCTGACGAAGGACATCGGCACAGAAGGACTGCAGACGCTCGCCGGCTACGAGCGCGTCGGCGGCTACCAGGGATTGCGCAAGGCGCTGCGTGACTTCACCCCCGAATCGCTGGTGGAGGAGGTGAAGGCAAGCGGGTTGCGTGGCCGTGGTGGCGCCGGTTTCCCGACCGGCACCAAGTGGTCCTTCCTGCCCAAGGACGTGATGCCGCGCTATCTGTGCTGCAACGCCGACGAGTCCGAACCGGGGTGCTTCAAGTACCGCTACCTCATCGACGAGCACCCCCACCAGCTGAGCGAGGGCGTGCTGATCGCCGCCTATGCGCTGTAGGTCAACGTCGCGTTCATCTACATCCGCGGTGAGTACCACGACCAGCGGCTCCTGCTCGAGCGCGCGGTCGAGGAGGCGCGGGCCAAGGGATACATCGGCCGCAACATCCTGGGCAGCGGCTTCGACTGCGACGTCATCGTGCACGGCGGCGCCGGCGCCTACATCTGCGGCGAGGAGACAGCACTCATCGACTCCCTCGAGGGACTGCGCGGCCAGCCGCGGCTGAAGCCACCGTTTCCCGCAGTGAAAGGCCTGTACGGGCAGCCGACGGTGGTGAACAACGTCGAGACGCTCAGCAACCTGCCACACATCGTCAACAACGGCGGCGCCTGGTTCAAGGCGCTCGGCACCGAGTCCAGCACGGGAACGCGGCTCTTCTGCTGCAGCGGGCACATCAACCGCCCCGGCACCTACGAGATGCTGCTGGGAACTCCCATCCGCGAGCTGCTCGAGGAGGAGTGCGGGGGGATGCTGGCCGGCGACACGCTGAAAGCGTTCCAGCCGGGTGGCGGCTCGATGCAGGTGCTGCTCCCCGAGCATGTCGACCTTCCGCTGGACATGAACGAGGTGCAGAAGGCGGGGTCGTCGCTGGGGGCCGGCGCCATGATCTTCATGAACCAGGACACGTGCCTGGTGGACGTGTCGATGCGGCTGGTCGATTTCTATCAGCACGAGTCCTGCGGCAAGTGCGTGCCGTGCCGCGAAGGCACCTACTTCGAGTCGCAGCTGATGCACAAGCTGGAACGCGGCGAGGCGACGTCGGCGGAGCTGGCGACACTCAGCGACATCTGCTCCAACATGGACGGCCGCTGCTTCTGCCCGCTCGGTGACACGGCGACCTGGTTCGTGATGAGCGCATACAAGGCGTTCCGCGACGAGTTCGAGGCGCACTGCGGCGCCGGGCGGTGCCCGGTGAAAGCGCGCGCCCTGGCACAGGTCGCCTGAGCATGACCCAGACCACGCCGCCCGATGACGGGCGTGTCGCCCTGACCATCGACGGCAGGTCGGTGCGCGTGCCCAAGGGCACGCTTGTCCTCGACGCCGCCACCGAGCTCGGCATCCACATCCCCATCTACTGCTCGCATCCCAAGATGGAGCCCGTGGCTGTGTGCCGCATGTGCCTGGTGGAGATCGAGAAGTTCCCCAAGCC
>JAFAJR010000297.1 GCA_019236085.1 Candidatus Dormiibacterota bacterium | reverse complement strand
CCGAAGGCGGGGAACAGGCGCTCAGGGCCCATGAACGCGAGGAAGAACTGCATCCCGGCGATCCGCCCGCCTGAAACCTCGAGGACCTGCAGCGCCCATGGCGCGTAGCCGCCGGCGGGGTCGCGCCGGTACTGCCCGAAGGCGGGGCACCCGTTGGCCGACGTGGGCAACAGGCGCGACCCGCGGCAGCCGCTCGGGCCGGGCTCGACCATCCAGGCACCGATGTTGGCCGCGCCCTGGAGCCACATGGCGAACGGGGGCATCGACTGCACGGCGTCCTCGTGGATCACACCGGTGAGCGCTGTGAGGTCGTAGCGCTGAAAGGCGTCGACGTATCGCCGCAACAATGCGGCGTTGCCCGGGTCCACAGTCTCCCGTTGGGTGTCAGCTGCCGCGCCCGAGGCGGCGAGCGTCGCCCGCGCTCGCTGCAACGCGCTGTTCACCGAGGCAACCGTGGTGCTGAGCAGTTCTGCGACCTCGCTCGCCTGCCAGCGCAGCACATCGCACAGCAGCAGCGCGGCCCGCTGCCGCGGCGGAAGGTGCTGGAGGGCTGCGATGAAAGCCAGCCGCACCGTGTCGCGGTTCACCGCGACGTCTGCAGGGTCCGGCGCCAGCGCGGCGTCCGAGATGGGCTCGATCCACGTCAGCTCGTGCCTGGTGTGGAGGTTCGCCGCGACGGGCTCCCGGGCAGGGCCGAGGTCCATCGGCGTCGCCCGTCGCTGCCGGCCCTTGAGCATGTCCAGGCATACATTCGTGGCGATGCGGTGCACCCAGGTGCTGAGCGAGGAGCGGCGGTCGAACCCGTCGTAGCCGCGCCAGGCGCGAAGCATCGTCTCCTGCACCGCGTCCTCGGCCTCGAACGACGACCCCAGCATGCGGTAGCAGAAGCCCACGAGCCTGGGACGCTGGGCGTCCAGCTCGAGCTCCAGGTCGGTGGCGCCCGACGGCGCCAGCGTCAGGTCGGACACGACGACGGCCATCGTACCCAGAGACGAGCGGCGAGGTCCAAACTCATCGGCCCGGCGACGATGAGAATGGCGGCGCGGGGCCGTCCATACGGGCAGACGCACCCATCTCTCAGAAGGAGACCACGATGAGCGATACCACAACGGCGATCAGCGGCATCCACACCATCGTCATCCCCGTGACCGACCACGAGCGCGCCATCTCCTTCTACACGGAGACGCTGGGTTTCGAGGTCCGCCGCGACGCAAGCTATGGCGCCGGCAATCGCTGGGTCGAGGTGGCGGCGCCCGGGGCGCAGACCACCATCGCGCTGGCCAATCGGCGCGACGGTCAGATCGTCGGCGAGGAGACCGGCATCAGGCTTGCCACCGGTGACGCCAACGCGGCGCACGAAGACCTGAAGGCGCGCGGCGTCGAGGTGGATGACATCCTGAACTTCGGCCCCAGTGTGCCCCCGATGTTCTATATGCGCGACCCCGAGGGCAACCGGCTGGTGGTCGTGGAGGTGGCATGACTGTCGACGAGTACATCGCGGCGGCGCCGGAGCCGGCGCGCGCGCAGCTCGAGGAGCTGCGCGCGGCGATTCGGGAGGCGGCACCGGACGCCGAGGAGCTCATGAGCTACGGCATGCCCTACTACAAGCGTGGTGGCCGCCTGGCGTATTTCGCGCTGCACAAGGACCACATCGGGCTGTATCCATTCATGGAGCGCGACGTGGCCGGCACTGAGCTGGCGCCGTTCGCGGCGTCGAAAGCGACCATCAGACTGCCGCTCGACCAACCCCTGCCCCGCGACGCTGTGATCGACGCGGTGCGGCGGCGTGCGGCTATGCTCGGCGCCTCGTAGCAGGAGGGAGATGCATGGTGAACACCACACGCTCGGCCGACGGCACCACCATCGCCTACCAACGCAGAGGTGACGGCCCGGCGCTGGTGCTGGTGGTGGGCGCGTTCTGCAACCGGCACACCACCAACGAGCTGGCGGCGCTGCTCCAGGACAGCTTCACGGTCTACGAGTACGACAGGCGAGGACGCGGCGACAGCGGTGACACGCCGCCGTACGTTCCGCAGCGTGAGGTCGAGGACCTGACCGCTGTGATCGACGCGGCTGGCGGAAGTGCTTCGCTGTTCGGCCACTCGTCCGGGGCGATCCTGGCGCTCGAAACGGCGGCCACCGGCCGTGGTGTCAACGCCGTCGTCGCGTACGAGCCGCCATATCGCCGCCTGGGGAGCGACGTGACGTCGCGCATCCGGCAGCTGATCGCTAAGGACGACCGCACCGAGGCCATGCGGGTCTTCATGGTGGACGCCGTCGGTGTGCCGCAGCAGGCGGTGGCCTCCATCGAGTCCTGGCCGGACTTCGCCGGCATGTCGGCAATCGCGCACACGCTGCCGTACGACCTGACGCTCGCCGGCGACGGAACGGTTCCAGTGGAGCGCTTTTCCACAATTGCCGTGCCGGTGCTGATCGCGGATGGCGAACGAACCGCATGGTCGGCCGAAGCCTGCGACCCGGTGGCCGATGCGATCCCGAACGCGGAGCGCACCACGCTCGCCGGCCAGGACCACGGCGCAGCCCCGAGCCTCGTGGCGCCCATGGTCACCGAGTTCCTGACACCGCACGGTCTCGCGGAAGCACGCGGCGGATCGCCGGCATGAGCGAACTCCCCGCGATGCGTCTCGAGCTGGTGCCGATCGGCGTCACCGACATCGAGCGCACCAAGGCCTTCTACCTGAAAGCCGGCTTCGATCTCAATGTTGATGTCGAGCCCATGCCCGGCATGCGCGTGATCCAGTTCACCCCTCCCGGGTCTGCGTGCAGCATCGTCTTCGGCGCCGGCATGGAGGGCATCTCCAACATGCCGCCGGGCGTCCTCAAGGGGCTGCACCTGGTGGTGGACGACATCGCGACGGCGCGCGCCGCGCTCATAGAGCGCGGTGTCGAGGTGGGTGAGGTCATGGACATGCAGTCGGTGCTGTACGCGGGCTTCGACGACCCCGACGGCAACACGTGGTTGCTGCAGCAGTTCCCACACTGACGGCATACGTCAGCCCTGGCGCGGGCACTCATCCTCAGGGATGAGTCATCGTCGCGACATTTCAGCCCTGGGCCTGACGACGCCGCGGCAGCGCATGCATAGCCTGGGCGCATGGAAACAGCCATGCAGCGACCACCGGTCGCACGAACCCTCGGTCTGACGAAGTCCTTCGCGGCGCGTGAGGCAATCACCGGCGTCGACCTCTCGATCCCACCCGGCGTCGCGTTCGGGCTCCTCGGACCGAACGGCGCGGGCAAGACGACTCTCATCCGCTGCCTGCTCGGCCTGCTGCGGCCGACATCAGGATCGGTGGAGCTCATGGGCCACTGCATGCCGCAGGAGAATGCGGCGGCGCTGGCGCGGGTCGGCGCGGTGGTGGAGGAACCGCGCTTCTACGACCACCTCTCGGGGCGGGACAACCTGCGTGTGGTCGCAGCGTTGCTCGACGAGTCGGCGCCGCAGCGCATCCCATCGGTACTCGAGCGCGTCGGACTCACCGACCGTGCACTCGACCGGGTGGGCAGCTACTCGCTGGGCATGAAGCAGCGCCTCGGCATCGCACGGTGTCTGCTCAACGACCCCCTGCTGCTGGTGCTGGACGAGCCTATGAACGGCCTGGACCCCGCGGGCATCCAGGAATTCAGGATCCTCGTCCGGCGGCTGGTGGGCGAAGGACGCAGCGTCCTCATCTCCTCCCATCTGCTCGATGAGATCGAAAAGACATGCGACGTGGTCGGCATCATCGACCGCGGCCGGCTGGTGCGCCAGTCGACGCTTCGCGAGCTGCGCCACACATCGCAGAACCAGGTGCGCGTCGGTTGCGACGACGCCGCCGCGGCGCGCAAGGTGATGCAGCAGCTCAGCTGGGTGTCCGCTATCGGCGCCGACGACTCTGGGCAGCTCATCGTGACCCTGGCGGCTGACGCCACCGCGGCGTCGCTCAATCGCGCATTAGTGTCGGCCGGTGTCGGCGTCTCGCTTCTGCAAGCAGCAGAGGTCACGCTTGAAGAGCGCTTCCTCGACCTCACCACCCGCCTGCAATCCTCGGAGGTGCGCGCATGAACCGGCTCGCAGCCATGATCAATGCGGAGTTTTTGGTGCTGCGCACTCGGCGAGGCCTCATGGCGCTCACCGCGGTGCTCACGGTCGGCGGCATCGTGCTAGCCAACCTGGTGCTTTCGCTTTATCACCTGAGCAACGCCGGACAGTACGGGCCGGCCGGCGGAGCGCACGGCCTGGCCAACGCCACCACGCTCTTCGAGGTCACCGGTTCACTCGCCGCAATACTGGTCGGAGCCACCGCGGGAGCGCAGCAGTTCGAGTCCGGTGTGTTCCGGTCGCTGGTCGCGACGGGCCGCTCGCGTTTCGCCATTGCACTGTCACGCATCCCCGCGGCGCTCATGGTCATCCTGCCGATGCTGCTCGTCGCATACGGCGTGGAGATCGGCGCGGTGTACCTCTTCGCCGGCGGCACCGCGCTGCCGAGCACCACCACAGTTCTGGTCGAACTTGGCTGGATCATGGCTGTCGGCGTGCTCGACTGCTGTCTCGCTCTGGGCATCGCCGCGCTCACCGGCACGCGTGCCGGGGCGGTCGGTCTGCTGGTGGCATGGGAGGTCGCAGGGTCTCGGCTCATCGAGCGTTTCAGCGCATTCGGCAGCTGGCGAGGGCTCATCTCCACCGTTGCGACCGACCGGCTCCTGCCCAACGCCACGGACACCATCCAGCTCACCCGCGCCGACAGCATCACGCTCAGCGTCGGAGCGGCGCTGGCCGTGGTCGCTGCCTGGATTCTGGTGGCATCCACGCTGGGCGTGTGGCGCACCGTCACCCGGGACGCGTGACGTCTGATGACGGACTACGCTGGCTCGTAACATGGCCGCGTCCGCCTCGGAGTTGATCGACGCCCCTGGCTGGTGGCGGTACCGCCGCTGGCCGGGGCGCCTCTTCGACGTCGGCGTCATCTTGGCGCTGCTCCTGGTCGGCGCCGTGATCGTTCTCACCTCGACCAATGAGATCCCGCGGCTCAGCGTCACACGTTTGCCTCTGTATTTCGCGGTGCTGGTACCGCTCGCGTCCCTGCTGGCGCGGCGGCGCTACCCCTTGGTGACGATCGGTGTCATCACCGGTGGTGTCATCCTCGCAGCGGCGTTTCAGACGCCTGTGGAGTTCGAGCCGCTCCTGATGGTGGCGACATACGTTGCTGCATCGCGCTTTCCGTGGAAGACCGCGCTCGGCATCAGCGCCGGCATGTTCATCCTCTTCATCGCAGCCACGGCGATTCGCGGCTCGCTCGACCCCAAGACACCGGTGTCGCTCTTCGTGCCGATGGCCGGCGCCTACGCCGTGGGCGTGTACGTCAGCATGCGCGTCGCCTACATCGATTCGCTGCGAGCCAGGGCGACGCAGCTGGAGCGCGAACGCGAGCTGCTGGCACAGCAGTCAGTGGCCGAGGAGCGTGTCCGCATCGCCCGGGAGCTGCACGACATCGTCGCGCACCATCTCAGCATCATCACGGTGCAGGCGGGCGCATTGCGGGCTGAGGTTGCGCCGGACTCCGCGCCGGCTCGCACCGCTGATGTCATCGCGCGGACCGGCCACCAGGCCATGGACGAGATGCGCCGCATGCTCGGCGTGCTCCGTCTGGGCGGCGGCGAAGATACCCTCGGCCTGGCGCCGCAGCCCGGAATCGCCGAGATCGAACAACTGGTGGCGCAGACCCGAGCTGCGGGAGTCGAGACCACGCTTCGCATCGACGGTGAGCGGCGAATGCTGCCGCCGGCGATCGAGGCAAGTGCATATCGCATCGTGCAGGAAGCGCTGACCAATGTGCTGCGACACGCGGGCCCGGCGCGATGCACTGTCGTGCTGGCATTTCAGAGCGAGTTTCTCGAGGTCAGCATCACCGATGACGGACGTGGCGCAGCTGCGGACAACGGCGAGCCCACAGCACCAGGTCACGGGCTTGTGGGGATGCGCGAGCGCGTGGCGATGTTCGGCGGCGATCTGTTCGCCGGCACAGTTCCCGGTGGAGGTTTCGCCGTGCGGGCCAGCCTGCCGTTTGCAGCGGTACCGCCGCGATGATCCGGGTGCTGCTCGCCGACGACCAGGAGTTGGTGCGCACAGGGTTGCGCACCATCCTGGAGGCCAATGAGGACATCACCGTCGTCGCTGAGGCCGGTGACGGAGCGGCGGCCGTGCGGGAGGCGGACCGTGCACGGCCCGACGTCGTGCTGATGGACATCCGCATGCCCCGCATGGACGGGGTGGAGGCCACCCGGCGCATCGACGGTCCGCGGGTGATCATCCTGACCACGTTCGACCATGACGAGTACGTGGTCGAAGCGCTTCGCGCCGGCGCCAGTGGCTTTATCGTGAAGGATGCTCCGTCTGATGAGGTGGTTCGTGCGGTGCGAGTCGTAGCTGCCGGTGACGCGCTGCTCTCACCGTCGGTCACCCGCAGGTTGCTGACACGAGTGACTGCAACTCTGCCACGACCGATCGAGTCGCGACGCGGCCTCGATGAGCTGACGGAGCGCGAGCGCGATGTTCTCGTCCAGGTGGCGCAGGGCAAATCGAACCTGGAGATCTCTGAGGCTCTGCACGTCAGCGAGGCGACGGTGAAGACGCACGTGTCGCACCTGCTGGAGAAGCTTGGTCTGCGCGACCGGGTACAGGCCGTGGTTCTGGCCTACGAATCCGGCCTCGTGTCCCCAGGAGCCTGAGCGCCGACTCGACCAGAGTTCACAACCGACCGGCCCGCATACCCATCTCATCGCGGCGCCGCAACGCGGACGTCGCGAGGCCTCGACCGTGAGAGCCGAGAACCAGACGGCCCATAGGCTGTGCTGCCATGAGGCTTTGCGGGCGGTACCGGCTCCGGCGGCCGGCCCAGCGCCATGACGAGTGGCAGAGCCGGCCGGTCCTCAGCGCCGGCTTGCGCGCCGCCGTCTTTCTCGTTCCGCTCGCGGCGTCGCTGACGTCGTCGCTGGCACTGAGCCGCGCGCTGCCCCGGACCACCACGTGGCAAAGCTCCGTGCTGTGGATCGCGATCATCGCCGCAGTTTCCTTGATCACCCTGTTCCTCTTCGAGCGCGTCGCCCGGCGCCTGCTCCCGCTCGCGGCGCTGCTCAATGTGTCGCTCGTGTTCCCCGACCGTGCTCCCGCCCGATTCGCCGTGGCGCGCGCCACCGGCAGTCCCAGCGACCTTCGCTCTCGCCTTGCAGCTGCACGCGCTCTCGGTCATGCCGACGAAGCCCAGGCGCTCGCCTCAGTCATCCACCTCGTGCTCGCGCTCTCGGTGCACGACAGGGGAACACGCGGCCACTCCGAGCGGGTGCGTGTGTTTACCGATCTCATCGCCAACGAGCTCAAGCTGGACGCCACGGCGAAGGCCAAGCTGCGCTGGGCCGCGCTGCTGCATGACATCGGCAAGCTCGAGGTGCCGCAGACAATCCTGAACAAGAGCGCCCCGCCCGACGTCGACGAGTGGGCGGTGATCCATCGCCACCCTGAGGAAGGAGAACGCCTGGTGGCGCCGCTGCTGCCGTGGCTGGGTGAGTGGGGACGGGCCGTCGTGGAACACCACGAGCAGTTCGACGGCTCGGGCTATCCCAACGGCCTCAAGGGTCACGCCATATCCCTCGGCGCACGGATAGTTGCGGTCGCCGACACATATGAGGTGATGACTGCGCCGCGTCCGTACAAACGACCGATGAGCGTGTCGGCCGCGCGCCGCGAGCTGACGCGCGTCGCGGGGTCGCAGCTCGACCCGGCAGTCGTGCGTGCCTTTCTCAACGTGTCCGTCGGAAGACTGTGGCGCACCGTCGGCATCACCGCGTGGATCGCGCAGATCCCAACCCTGGGCCGCGTCTTCGAATCGTTGGGACGCCTCGGCGGACTGGTGGCTCCCGGGGCCGCGACCATCGCCGCCGGCGTGGCGGTCGCGCTCGGAACCCATGCAATCCCGTCGCCGTTCGCGGCGCCGCAGCCTGCCTACGGGTTCGTGCTCACCCAGGGCAGCGGTCAGTCGGCCACACCATCAGGGAGCAGCATCCCGAGCGGCGACCCGCGCCCGTCAGCCAGTCCGTCCACGTCGGGCGACCCGCTCGGCGGCTCCAACGGGTCAGGTCCGACGCCGACGTCGAAGCCGACTCCCACCGGCATGTCCACACCGACGCCTCAGGCAACGCCCACGGGGCAACCGGTCACGCCCACGCCGACCGCCGCCCCCACGCCCACGCCAACCCCGACGCCGACGCCGACGCCGGCACCGACGCCCAACCCATGGAGCTGCTCGCTCTGCACCAACACCTCACCAACCTGCACCTCATATTGCAACAGCAATAACCTCTCGCTGTGCACCCAGTACTGCGAGGGCAACAACAACAGCGCCTGCCTGCAGAGCTGTTTCGGCAACAACAACTCGCAGTGCCTCGACTACTGCGTGGGCAACAACAACAGCCACTGTGTGAGCAACTGTCGGGCGGCGAGCACCGGAACGCTGGACTGGGCCGCGTCAGCCCCCGCTGACCACGGCGATGGCGAACCCGTCGTAGCCCTTGCCTCCCACCGTCTGTATGACGGTGGCGGTGACGCGATCGTCCGACCCGAGCGCGTCGACGAGGCGGCGATTCCCCCGTACTGACGCGTCGTCCGTCGACCCGTCGATGACCCTGCCGTCACGCACGACGTTGTCGACCACGATGACCGACCCGGGATGCGACAGCCGGACTGCGCTGTCGAAATAGTCGGCCACGGGCGGCTTGTCGGCGTCGATGAACACGAGGTCGAAGGGCGTCCCCCCTGCATCGATGAGCGTGCGCATCGTGTCCAGCGCCGGGCCGAGCCGGAGCTCCACCACGCCGTCCACGCCGGCGTTACGGAAGTTGTTCTGGGCGATGCGTGCGTGCTCTGCTTCGACCTCCAGCGTCAGCAGCATCCCGTCGCGGGGCAGCGCCCGCGCCATCCAGATGGCGGAGTACCCGCCGAGTGTGCCCACCTCGAGCACCCGGCGGGCGCCGATCGCAGTCGCGAGGACGTGCAGCAACTTGCCCTGTGGCGCCGTCACCTGGATGTTGGGCAGCGACAGGCTGTCCCGCAGCGCTTGGTCCAGCGCGTCGTCGTTGTGCGGGATGCGCGACGTGATGTAGGTGTCGACGTCGGTCCAGGTCTGCTCGGTCATGCCGCGTCCTCAGACAAGGCCGAGAGCCAGCAGGGCGTCGGCGACGCCGGCATCCTGGGGTGGCGCGCAAGTTGCGTCGGCATGGACCAGCACCTCCTCTGCAGCGGAGCTCACAGCAACCGCGAAGCCGGCCGCATCGAGCAGCTCATTGTCGTTGGGTCCGTCGCCGATTGCGACGGCGCGCTCCATGGTGACACCGGCGCGGCCGCACACGATTGCGCAGGCTCCGGCCTTGCTGACCTCAGGGCTCACCACCTCGATGAACTCGGGCCGCGACGGGGTGACCCTGGCGCTGTCGCCGAGTGCCGCGCTGAGCGCGTCGCGGCACCGCTTCGCCTCCTCCGGGTCAGGCACGACGCACACGCCTTTAGTCGATCCGCCCGACCTGACCACCGGCTCCAGGTCGGGGACGAAGGTGCGCTCGATGCCGGAGATGCGCGAGTACAGCTCGCCTTCCGGCCTGTCCTCGTCACAGAGGATCTCGTCGCCGGCGTACGCCTGGAAGTACCAACCGCGGCGCCTCGCGAGCTTCAGCGCGATCAGCGACGCGGCGGGTGAGACGCCGCTCTCCATGAGCGTTGCGCCGGGCGTGCCGTCGCGGTGCGGCATCTCGCGGACCATCGCACCCTGGTAGCAGACCAGCGGCATCGTTACATGCATCTCTGTCGCCCAGGGCAACGCCGACCGGTACATCCGGCCGGTGGCGACGATAACCGGCAGGCGTTGCGCCGCGTCTCGGACCGCATCGCGGACGCGATGGTGCAGCCGCACCTCGGAGTCGAGAACAGTGCCGTCGAGGTCAAGGATGAGGGCCTGCGGGGTGAATGCTGGTCTCGGTCCGCCGGGCTGCACGATGTCCGGCGGGCCACTCATCCCCTGTCGCTCAACAGCGAAGCGTGGGAACGCCCCGACCAGGCCTCCGGGTTCACGCAGTGCCGCGGCAGGCGTCCACCCAGGGCATCAATCGTGTTCTGAGCCACCAGTTCCGCCATGGCCGAGCGGGTGGTCACGGTCGCGCTGCCCAGATGCGGCGACAGCACGGCGGTGGCGCATTCCGCAAGTCCCGGTGCCGTGCGCGGCTCGGCCTCGTACACGTCGAGCCCGGCGCCGGCGATCCAGCCCTCGCGCAGCGCCCTCACCAGCGCCGCCTCGTCAATCACGGCGCCACGCGACGTGTTGACCAGGACCGCCGTGGGCTTCATGTCCCGCAGCACCCGCTCGTCGATGAGGTGATGCGTCTCCTCCGTCAGCGGCGTGTGCAGCGTCAGCACGTCAGCGTTGCGGACAAGAGTGGCGAAATCTGAGCGTGTCACGGCGGCGACCAGGTCACCAGCGACCGGCGGGTCGGTGGTGTCGGCGTACGCCACGCGCATGCCGAAACACAGTGCGCGGCGCGCGACGGCCTGGCCGATGCGGCCGAACCCCACCACGCCGAGAAGGGCTGTGCGCAGCTCGATCCCCAGCAGGTAGCCCGGCTCCCAGCCCGTGAAGCGTCCGGCGCGCATCTCGCGATCCCCCTCGACGATGCGCCGTGACGCGGCCAGTATCAGCGCCATCGTGCAGTCGGCGGTGGCGTCGGTGAGCACGCCAGGGGTGTTCCCCACGACGACACCCCGCTCTGTGGCTGCTTCGACGTCGACGCTGTCGTAACCGACCGCATACACCGCCACGCAGCGCAGCCGGGGAAGGCCTGCGTCCAGCACCGCGGCGTCGACGCGGTCGCGCAGCTGCGGGCACAGCACGTCGACCGGGTGCTCGCGCAGCAGCGCCATCAACTCGTCGTGAGCCGGGATCCGCCCCAGAGTCTGCAGCGACGCCTGCGCCGCCACCGTCGACGGGAACGGCTCCGGCAGGGGCAAGGTGCAGAGAACGTCGGCCACCGCGGCGATGCTACGTCAGCCAACGGATTCCACCGTTTGTGCTTGGCGTGCTCATCGCTGGGGTATGATGGTTCGGTCTTGCGTTCAATGTCACGGACGCGGCGCAGAGTGCCGCGCACCGCAAGGCCTTATCCCGCGGCGGATGCCGCGGTCGACGGGGTCGCGGTGGAGGATTCCCCAGAGCCGGTCAGCTTCGATCAGCTGGACCTTTCGCATGCGATGCGAGAGACGCTTACGCAGGTCGGGTTTACCGAAGCGACGCCCATCCAGGCGGCGGCCATCCCGCTGGCGATGGAGGGCGCCGATCTCATCGGTCAGGCGCACACCGGCAGCGGCAAGACTGCTGCGTTCGGCATCCCCATCATCGAGCGGCTGCATCCCGACGGAGGCGTCGCCCAGGCGCTGATCCTCTGTCCCACCCGCGAGCTGGCGGTCCAGGTCAATGACGAGCTCACCCGGCTCGCGGCACACCACCAGCTGCGCTGCGTGGCGATCTACGGCGGCGACTCGATGAAGCGGCAGATCGACGCGCTGCGCTCCGGAGCCCAGATAGTGGTGGCAACCCCGGGGCGCCTTGCCGACCTGATGCAGCGCAGAGTGTTGAACCTCGACCTGGTCCGCGTCGTCGTCCTCGACGAAGCCGACCGCATGCTGGACATGGGGTTCGCCCCGGATGTCGAACGCATCCTGCGGCAGTGCCCGCGCCAGCGGCAGACGCTGCTCTTCAGCGCCACCATGCCGGAGTGGGTGCGCCGCATCGGCGAGCGGCACATGCGCCATCCACGCACAGTGGCCGTCAGCACGCGGCCGGAGATCGCAACCGGCGTGCGCCAGCTGTACCTCCAAACCACATGGGCGGACAAGACGGACGCGCTGGCCCGCATCCTCGATCAGCCCGACGTCACGCTCGCGTTGATCTTCGTCGAGACCAAGCGCACCGCAGACGTCCTGCGGGCACAGCTACACCGCCGCGGTTACGAGGTGGGCCTGCTGCACGGCGACCTCAGCCAGCGGGACCGTGACCGCGCCATGCAGGGCTTTCGCGACGCGCACATCCGCAATCTGATTGCGACCAACGTGGCGGCGCGCGGCCTGGATGTCGACGACATCTCACACGTCATCAACTACGACGTCCCGCTCACGCCGGACGAGTACCTGCACCGCGTCGGCCGCACCGCCCGGGCAGGCAAGAACGGCGTGGCCGTGACGCTGATCACGCCGAGCGAGATCCTCAAGCTGCGCGACGTGGAGCGTCATGCTCGCACCGAGATCGCGCCCGCCACGCTCGAGGATTTTCCGGCGCAACCGGTCGCCGTCAACGCGTGAGCGCCGGCGCTGCACAGCCGGCACTGCACGACAGCGGCGAAGGTCCGGTGCTGCTGATGCTGCACGCGTTTCCCCTCGACGCATCGCAATGGGATCACCAGGTCGCAGCGCTGAGCGGCGAATTTCGCTGTCTGCGCCCCGACATGTGGGGATGCGGGGCATCGCCGGCCCCGCCGGAGACGAAGCCGACTCTCGACGGCTACGCCGAATCGCTGCTCTCACTCCTCGACGAGCGGGGTGTCACATCCTTCGCCGTGATCGGTTCATCGATGGGCGGCTACACAGCGTTCGCACTGTGGCGCAAGGCTTCGGACCGCATCACCGCGCTGATCTTTGCCGGCACCAGGTCCGCGGCCGACACCGAGCAGCGACGCACCGAACGCGAGGAGCAGGCGCAGCACATCCTGGCGGACGATGACGTCGATGACGTGGTGGACGCGATGCTCCCACGGCTGATCACCGCAGCCAGCCAGCGCGAGGCACACATCGTCGACCCGCTCGCCGGCCGCATCCGGCAATGCACACCGGCCGGCGTCGCCTTCTGTCTGCGAGCAATGGCCGCACGGCCCGACAGCACAGAATTGCTGGCGGCGATGGATGCCCCAGCGCTTGTCATCGTCGGCGGACAGGACGCGCTGATCCCGCCCGATGACACGCGGGAACTGGCACAGCACCTACCGAGAGCGCAGCTGCTCGAGCTGCAGCAGTGCGGCCACCTGCCGAACGTCGAGGACGCCCCGGCCTTCAACGCCGCCGTCGCAGAGTTCCTTACAGGGCTGGGTTAGCGGAGCGCCGCCACCGACTCGGTGGCGACGCCGATCGGCGCCGCGCAGAAGCCGGCGTAATCGATCGGGTCGGTGATCGTGGGGTTCTCGCCACATACCGGGCATTGCGGATCACGAGGGATGCGGAACTCACGAAAGCGCATGTCGAGCGCGTCGATGTGCAGCAGACGGCCCGCAAGCGGCGTGCCTGCGCCGGTGATCAACTTGATCACCTCGGTCGCCTGGAGCGTGCCGACGACGCCGGGCAGCACGCCGAGCACGCCCGCCTCGGCGCATGACGGAGCCTCCTCCGGGGGCGGCGGCAGCGGATAGCGGCAGCGATAGCAGGGCGATTGGAATGGAATGACGGTTGTCAGCTGTCCCTCGAAGCGGAAGATGCCCCCGTCGACGAGCGGCTTCTTGGTGAAGATGGCGACGTCGTTCGCCAGGTAGCGCGTGGGGAAGTTGTCGCACCCGTTGACGATGATGTCGTACTGCTCGAACAGCTGCCGTGCGTTCTCGCTGCTGAGCATCTCGTTGTGCTCGACCACGCGTACGTCGCTGTTGAGCGATTGCAACGCGATGCGCGCCGACTCGGTTTTGCGCATGCCGATGCGCGACTCG
>JAFAJR010000230.1 GCA_019236085.1 Candidatus Dormiibacterota bacterium | reverse complement strand
TGTGCCCCGCCTCACGCCAGGCGCACAGGGTTCGTGCCGTGCTGTTGACGACGATGTCGGCGCGATGCCCAAGCGCTCCGGCATCGATGCACACCAGCGCCGCGAACCAGCGCATCTGCGGAGAGGTCTGCACGAGTGGCAGCAGCTCCTGCGCCTTGACGATGATGCTGCGCAGCCGGTCCTGCGCATCCCGGTGCACGTCGCGCAGCACGGCCAGCTTATCGCGAGCCGCGTCGCGTTCGATGATGCGAACGCGTTCATCGACGCTGCGGATGCCGCTCACGTCGACGCACAGCCCGAAGCGGTCGAGGAGTTGCGGACGCAGCTCGCCCTCCTCGGGGTTCATCGTCCCGACCAGGATGAACGACGATGGATGCGCCATCGACATGCCCTCGCGCTCCACCACGTTCCACCCCATCGCCGCAGCGTCGAGCAACACGTCGACGAGGTGGTCGTCGAGCAGGTTCACCTCGTCGACATAAAGGATGCCGCGGTTCACCTCGGCGAGGAGACCCGGCTCGAACACACGCTCTCCGCGCTTGATTGCGGCCTCGGTATCGATGCTCCCCACCACACGGTCTTCCGATGCATTGATGGGCAGATCGATCACGCGCACCGGACGCGTGGTCACAGGAGGCGTCGCCCCACCGCCGTAGGCGGCGCGGCAGTCGTCACACCAGCGCTGCGGGTCCTGGGGATCGCAGCTGTAGCGGCACGTGGCGATCACGTCGATCGCCGGCAGCAGTGCCGTCAGGGCGCGCACCGCCGTCGATTTCGCGGTGCCACGCTCACCGCGTATCAGGACTCCACCGATGCCCGGGTTGACGGTGTTGAGCACGAGCGCGGTCTTCATCGCGTCCTGGCCGACCAGCGCCGTGAAGGGAAGTGTTGCCCGCACGAGGAGCTCCCGGTCAGCCCGCCTCGAGCACAGAGCGACGCAGCTCGTCGTCCAGCACCACGCGCCCGGCAAGCGACGATTGCTCCAGCACCACAGCCACCTCTGCCGCTTCACGCAGCGCGCGCCATTGCGCCACGTCGGGTGCGAAGACCACCGGGACCGCCCCGGGTTCGTCGCCGCCGGAGGGCTGGGCGTGCACACGCTGGGCGCCGGCCTCCAGGAACAGCGACCGCGAGGCATCGCGCAGCTCGGCAGAGCCGGCGGCAAGAGCCAGCTGGTCGTCGCTGTCGAGGACGAGCACGGCGCCCACGGTCCCGGGCGGAGGTGCCAGCGCGGCGACGGCGCCCTGAAGCTCCACCTCGGGGTCGCCGCTGCTGCCCTCGAGGCGCAGAGTCTCATCCAGAGCCTGGGCGACCGCCGCCGCCGAGGTGAAGAGCAGCGAGCAGCGGTCGCCGAGCGCCACCCGTGGCAGGGTCACTGCCTCGCGTCCTCCTCGACGCTCCGCAACAGCCGCCGCAGCTGGGCGGCGTGGGCGTGTTCGGCAGCTGCGACTGTCGAGAACCAATCAGCCGCGTCGGGCAGCTTCTCGCGAGTCGCCTCCGCAGCGTACCCGGCGTATGCCTCTGCATTAGCCTCGGTCTCGACCAGCGCCGACTCCAGGTTGCCCCGGGTGTCGCCGGACCCGGCCAGCGGGTCGCCCACCTCCTCGAGGAACTCCAGGTGGCCGAAGCCGTGGCCCCCTTCGCCTTCGGCGATTGCCCGGAGCAGCGAGGCGACGTCCGCCCGGCCCTCCACGTCGGCGCGCCGCGCGAAGTAGAGCGAGCGCAGTGCTGATTGCGCCTCCCGGGCAAAGGCTTCTCGGAGGTTGGCCGCAGTCGGTCCATCGGAGTGCATGCCCAAACTCTCGCACACCGGTAAGCGCCCCGACTGGAAATCCGACCATTTCGCTATGCTTTCGCGACCATGCCGCAGCCGGTGTTCGACCGCAGTGTGCTCAAGGTGACGCAGGTCATCCTCATCACCCTGCTGGTCGCCGCCTGGATTGGCGGGCTCTGGGCGCGCCAGGCGGCGATCGTGCTGCCGGTGCTGGGCCTGATGATGCTCGCGGCTGTGGCGTCACCGCGGGCCAATGTGCCGAGAGTGCTCTACCTCCGCTGGCTCAAGCCTGCGGGCATCGTCCGGGCCCGCCCCCACCAGGAGGACCCGGCGCCGCACCGTTTTGCCCAGGGCGTGGGTGGCGTGTTCCTGCTCGCCGCAAGCCTGTTCGCCCTCGCCGGCCTGATGCTGGTCGCCTGGGTGCTAGCGTGGGTGGTCGTCGCCTTGGCGTTTCTCAACTTCGCATTCGACATCTGCGTGGGCTGCATCGTCTACGCGCAGCTGACCCGGATCGGCATCCTGCCCCTGCGACGCACACAGACGGTGTGAACCTCGAGCTGCTGGCCCCGCCGATCGCTGCGGTGCTGCTCGGCGCCCTGGCACTCGCCCTTGTGGCCCAGCGCCGGCACCAGGCCGGCCTGGTCGGGCAGGCAGTCACCGATCGTGCCGAGCACGGAGTGCCGCAGCTCCTGTACTTCACCGGGGTGGCCTGCGCCATCTGCCATGCAGCCCAGCGGCCCGCCGTGGCGAGAGTGGCCGACGGCGTGGGCGACGCCGCCGTGATCCGCGAGATCGATGTGGCGGCGGAACCCGCGCTGGCCCGCCGCTATCGGGTGATGACGCTGCCCACCACTGTCGTCCTGCGACCTGACGGGGTGGTGACCGCTGTCAACGTGGGGTTCGCGGGCGACACCGTCCTGCGCGCCCAGCTCGTCGAGGCAGGCCTGCAGCTCGCCGCCTGACCGACATCCGCCTACGTCCAGCGCCGACAATGGCCCCGATGGCTGTCACCGAACGCCCGCCGGCACGGACCGCACTCTCGCCGAGCGATCTGTACGACGTTGATTCGCTGCTCGGCGAGGACGAGCGGTTGGTCCGTGACACCGTCCGCTCCTTCGTCCGAGACCGCGCCCTCCCGCTCATCCCAGAGCACTTCGAGAGCGGCACATTTCCTCGCGAGCTCATCCCGGAGCTGGCAGCGCTGGGGCTTCTCGGCATGCACCTGCACGGGTACGGCTGCGCCGGCAGCAGCGCCACGGCGTATGGCGTGGCCGCCGAGGAGCTCGAGTTCGGTGACGGCGGGCTGCGGTCGTTTGTCAGCGTGCAGGGCTCGCTGGCCATGTACCCAATCTGGGCGTTCGGCAGCGAGGAGCAGAAGCAGCGCTGGCTGCCCGAGATGGCGGCGGGACGGGTGATCGGGTGCTTCGGGCTGACCGAACCGGACGCCGGCAGCGATGCGGCGGCGATGCGCACCAACGCGCGCCGCGACGGCGACGACTGGGTTCTCAACGGCAGCAAGATGTGGATCACCAACGGCTCCGTCGCCGATGTCGCGGTGGTCTGGGCGCGCACCGATGACAGCATTCGCGGCTTCCTGGTGGAACGCGGGACGCGCGGCTTCGAAGCCCGGGACATCACCCGCAAGCTGTCGCTGCGGGCCTCGGTGACGTCAGAGCTCATCCTCGATGACGTACGGGTTCCCCACACATCGTTGCTGCCGGAGGTTCGCGGCATGCGCGGACCGCTCAGCTGCTTGAACGAAGCCCGCTTCGGCATCGCCTGGGGGGCGATGGGCGCGGCGCGCGCCTGCTTCGAAGCAGCGCTGACGTACAGCGTGCAACGCCGGGCGTTCGACAAACCCATCGCCGGCTTTCAGCTGACACAGCAGAAGCTGGTGGACATGGCGACGGCGATCGTGCAGGGCAAGCTGGTGGCGTTCCGGCTGGGACAGCTGAAGGATGCGGGCCAGGTCCGCGCCGAGCAGGTGTCGCTCGCCAAACGGGCCAACGTGCGAAGCGCTATCGACATCGCCCGCACAGCCCGCACCATCCTCGGCGCCAACGGCGTGACGCTGGAGTACCCGATCTCGCGCCACATGGCGAACCTTGAGTCGGTGCTCACCTACGAGGGCACTGAAGAGGTGCACACGCTCATCCTGGGGAAGGCGA
>JAFAJR010000163.1 GCA_019236085.1 Candidatus Dormiibacterota bacterium | reverse complement strand
AACGTCGTCGTATGTCAGCGTCATGGCGTCGAAGTGTACTGTCCGCTGGTGATGCAGAGCGGCGTGCCGTACTCCTTCCGTACTCGGTGGCGGGTGACCAGTCGCATCGAGCCAATATTCGCGGCCATCCGCGACTCCACCGCCTATCCCACCTGGTGGAAGGCTGTGCTGGACGTGCAGCAGGTCGAAGCCGGTGACGACGAGGGCATCGGCCGGATCGACCGTTTCACCTGGCGTGCGCCGCTCGGCTACAGGCTGCGGTTCACGCTCCGTGTGACCACGATCGAAGCGCCGACGCGTCTCGGCGGTGACGCACGTGGCGAGCTCGAGGGACGCGGTGACTGGACTCTGCGAGCAGAGGACGAGCGCCACACCCTGGTGCAGTACGACTGGAATGTGCGCACCAGGCGGCGCTGGATGAACGCCGTCGCGCCGCTTGCACGACCCGTCTTCCGCCACAGCCACGATGCCGTGATGCGTAGCGGTGCGATCGGGCTCGCGGCGTTGCTCGACACACGGGTTGTCGACCTGAGCGGCTGACGCCACTCGGTGACGGCGATGTCACGGCATCGCAATCTCGTCATCTGATCATGTCGGCGTGCGACGCATCCCCGCGCGTCTGGCGATCGCGCTCACCACGCTCTCGGCCACCGCGTGCGGTGCGGGCTCGGCCGTGCCAGCTGCGACCTCCAACGTCGCGGTGGGTGCGGCAGTGAACAGCGAGCAGCCGACAGCGCTGTTCAGCGCGCCACCGTCGATGACGCCAGGACCGAGCGCACCAGCTGTGCCGGCGGCGTCGCTCGGCGTGGACCAGCTGACGGCCACGCCGCCGCCCGACCCACTGTCGGTGCTCGCCGGAGGTCCGGACATCGGGGGGTGCCAGGTCTTCCCTGCCGACAACCCCTGGAACCAGGACATCTCGAGCGCGCCGGTCGATCCCAACTCGGCGACGTACATCGCGCGCATCGACTCGTTCCGCCAGTTTCTGCACCCGGACTTCGGTTCGAACCCCTCGTACGGCATTCCTTACGTTGTCGTACCCGGTTCGCAGCCGATGGTGCCGATCACCTTCGACGCGTACGGTGACGAGAGCGACCCAGGGCCATACCCGGTTCCGCTGAATGCCCCGGTGGAGGCAGGCAGCGACCACCACGTGCTGGTGCTCGATTCGGGCAACTGCACGCTGTACGAGATGTACGCCGCGACGCAGCAGGGCGTGGGGTGGACCTGCGCGTCTGGCGCTGTCTTCCACCTCGACAGCAACGCGCTCCGGCCAGACGGCTGGACCTCGGCGGATGCAGCCGGCTTGCCCATATTGCCGGGGCTCGTGACCTACGACGAGGTGGCCTCCGGTGTCATCTCGCACGCGCTGCGCTTCACCGTCGACCAGACGCAGAACGGTTTCATCCATCCTGCGACACACGAGGCAGGTGTGGCGGACGCATCCGACCCACCGATGGGAATGCGCCTGCGCCTGAAAGCCTCGTTCGATCTCTCGCCGTTTCACGGCGAAGCCCTGGTGATCCTCACCGCGCTCAAGCGCTACGGCATGTTCGTTGCGGACAACGGCAGCAGTTGGTTCATCAGCGGGTCCACCGACTCACGCTGGGACGACAACGACCTCGACCAGCTCAAGTCCGTGCCGGGAAGCGCGTTCGAGGTCGTCGACACCGGGCCTATCCAGCACTGAGTCTCAGCGGGGGAAGCGCCACGTCGTCTGGCTGAAGCTGTCGCCCTTGCGAAATCCCAGCCCGCGGACCGGGCGCAGCCGGAACACGATGGCGCGACCGCCGCCCGAGCGGTCAGCAAAGGCGCCATCCGCCACCACGAAGTCCCAGATCTCCGTGCCGTACTTGTGTGCAAAGGCCTGGGCCACTCGCTCAAGGACCGATTCGTCAGTGACCTGCTTCGCGACGCCCTCCAGCACGACATCCAGGGCGTTGCTGACCATTGCACTCGATCCCGTGGTCATCACGCACGACGTGTTCGATTCCAGGTTCTTGGCCTTGCGTTCCTCAGGCCCCGTCGTGAACCACAGGGCGTCGTCTTCCCAAACGGCGATGAGCGGTGTGACGTGAGGCCTGCCGTCCGGACGCACTGTGGAAAGCCAGAAGGTGTCGGCGTTCATCACGAGCGCAAGTCCCACAGACCACGGCGTCGGTGCTGCGTCCGGCTGGCTGAATCCATGGATCTCGGCGGTGACGTCATGCGGCAGTTGGCTCATCCGCGTCTCCTCATGGGGATATGACGAATACTGAGAATAGTCCCCCGCGATCGAAGAAGCGTGGTCTGCGACAATCGTTGCGATGCCCATGACAACGCGCGACGATCTGCGCAACGTGGCGATCATCGCGCACGTTGACCACGGCAAGACCACGCTTGTGGACTCGCTGTTGAAGCAGTCCCTCGTGTTCGCAGCGCACGAGACGGTCGGCGAATTGATGCTTGACACGCAGGACCTCGAGCGCGAGAAGGGCATCACGATCCTCGCCAAAAACACCTCGATTCGTCGCGACGGGGTCACCTTCAACATCATTGACACCCCGGGGCACGCGGACTTCGGTGGCGAGGTGGAGCGCGTGCTGGGCATGGCGGACGGCTGCCTTCTGCTCGTCGACGCGGCCGAGGGACCGATGCCGCAGACGCGCGTCGTGCTGCGCCAGGCGCTCGCCCTGGGGCTGCGGCCGATCATTCTCATCAACAAGCTCGATCGCCCGAACGCCCGTCCCCTGGAGGCGCTCGAAGCTACGCACGACCTGCTGCTCGAGCTGGCCACCGACCCGGCACAGCTTGACGCGCCGGTGCTGTGGACCAACGGCCGCGGGGGCACCGCCACCGCTGACCTCGCCACTCCCGGTAGCGATCTCCAGCCACTGCTGGATGCGATGGTCGACCACGTTCCGCCTCCGTGCGTCGATGCCGCCGGCCCACTCCAACTGGTCATCAGCGCGCTCGACGACGACGCATACCGCGGGCGCCTCGCTATCGGTCGCGTGCAGCGCGGCAGAGTGTACGTCGGCCAGTCGGTGGTGCTGGTCACAGCTGAGGGGATCAGCGCTCGTCAGACCATCAGCGGCGTGCTCATGACCGAGGCGCTGCGCCGAGTCGAGGTGGAGGAAGCGTCTGCCGGTGACATCGTCGCTCTCTTCGGCATGCCCGACGTCGGCATCGGCGACACCGTCGCGGACCCGGACGCGCCTGAAGCGCTGCCGCGAATCTCGGTGGGCGAGCCGACGCTTCGCATGCAGTTCAGCGTCAACAAGTCGCCGTTCGCCGGCCGCGAACAGACGGTCAGCAGCACCTCACGGCAGCTGCGCGCGCGCTTGGATCGCGAGCTGCGGACCAACGTTGCCCTGCGCGTCGCCGATGGCCCCACCGCGGAGCTGTTCGACGTCAGCGGCCGCGGCGAGCTGCATCTCGCGGTGCTCATCGAGACCATGCGGCGCGAGGGGTACGAGTTCGAGGTCTCGCGCCCGCAGGTGATCACCCGCGAGGACGAGCAC
>JAFAJR010000127.1 GCA_019236085.1 Candidatus Dormiibacterota bacterium | reverse complement strand
TGCAGCGCGGTGTCGTGGAACTGCATCCGCGGCGATTTTACGGGCCGGGCTCGGTCGCACCGTCGAGCCGGTGCAGCGCCGCATCGATGGCACGCTTTGTGTCGGCGAAGCTGGCTCGCTGCACGGCGTCAGCTTCAGTCAGCCAGGCAGCCTCGACGATCTCGAAACCGTCGGCGTGCAGCAGCGCATCGGGAGGCGCCTCCACGAGAAACTGATGTACGCGTTTGAAGATGAGCCGGCCGTCGCGCCGGTACACATATTCGGCTGGCGCCAGCTCGGCGACGATGCGCAGCGTCTCGGCGCTGAGGCCTACCTCCTCCTCGATCTCGCGGAGTGCCGCGGTCTGCGCCGATTCGCCGCGCTCCACGTTGCCCTTGGGCAGGCCCCAATGCCTGCCGTCACTCACCAGGCAGACGTCGACGGCGTCACCAGCCCGCCGCACGACCACGCCGCCTGCTGAGACCTCGCTGGGGCGGAAGTCGCGGGGCATGCCTGCGACGGTACGCCGAGCGGTGCTGTGTGCGTTGCTATGATCGAGAGCCGGCGCGGCCCCGTGGTGTAGCCTGGCCTAACACGCCACCCTGTCAAGGTGGAGATCGTCGGTTCGAATCCGATCGGGGTCGCCATCCTCCGCGCACACGTCCTCAGCCTCCGGCGGTCGCGACGTGCCAGCGGAGCCACGAGATCAGGTCATTGATGACAACATCTCGCTCGGGTTCGTTGAAGATCTCGTGCCAGAGGCCGGGGTACTCGCGCAGCGTCTTGTCGGGAGATCCCGCCAGCTCGTAGACGTGGCGGGCGCAGCCGGGCACCACCAACCCGTCCTCGACACCCTGCATCGCCAGCAGCGGGAGGCGCAACCGCGGCAGCTCATGGTCCACGCGAGCCATGGCGTCGAGCATCTCGGCACCGAGACGGGCTCGCATCGGACCCACCGAGACCAGCGGATCCCGCATGTATTGGTCGACGACGGCAGGATCTCGGCTGATGCGCTGCAGCGGCAGGCGTAGCACGCCCGCATCCGGCGCGATGCGCGAGACGACGCGGCCGCTGAGCAGGGTGACGCGTGAAACCCTTCCCGGGCAGGCTGCCGGCGCCGACAGCACGAGCGCGTGCAGCAAGGACTCGTGGCCGAGCGCGTACACCAATGCCACGAGCCCGCCCATGCTGTGGCCCAGCAGTACTACGGGAACCTCGTCGCGCCGTGACTGCTCGATCACGGCATGCAGGTCAGCGACGTATTCGCCGAACGAGCGGATGCTCCGCCGCTTTCCTGACGAGCGGCCGTGACCGCGGTGATCGGCGGCCACCACGCTCCAGCCCTGTGCGTTGAGGCGTTGAGCGAGCGCGGCGTAACGTCCGCCGTGCTCTGCGAACCCGTGAGCGATGACGATCACCGCCGTCGGCTCTGTGTCCGCCGTCCATGAGCGGACATGGATGTCGGCTCCGGCCGGCGACGAAAGGGTGCTCTCGAGAACGGTCATGCTGCGGATGCAGCCGGCCAGCGGCCTTCGATGCGCGACATGGCGCGGTCGTACACCGGGGAGATGCGTCCGCGACGAGGCAGCGCGCGCCGTGCTGAGCGCATCGCCAGCAGAGCCGCGGCATGCGCCGCTGCATGTGCAGGTGTCCAGCTGACACCGTAAGCATCGCGCAGCTCCGCAGGCAGCAGCCCGGAGGAGATGAAGGACAGCAGCTCCATGCCGGGCTGCATCCACGGCGACGCCACTGGAGGATGCAGCACGGTTTCCGCCACGTGGCGCGACCCCTCACCGGGAACTGCACCGCCACGAGTGAGCTCGCGGCGGACGTAGGCCCGCAGCGCTGCTGCGGTGCGCCAGGTCGATCCCTCGCGAAGCTTCATCAGCGCTGCCACCGAGTCCCATTCGCGGACGAAGCAATCGCGGTCATGCTCGCTGAGTCCGCCGACCAGCGCGTCGTGCGCCACGAGCATGGTGTCGACAAACGATGCGTGGACCCAGCGCAGCAGGGGCTGCGCAGCCGCGCTGTACTCCGTGCCGGCGGGGTGTTGCCGGGTGGCGTGCACCTCCGGAACCGTTCCCGTCACGCGGCGATGCAGGCGGTTGACATCGCGCGTGACCTTGCGGGCCTCTGACGTCGTCCCGAAGCTGACCAGCGTCACCCAGAGCACTGTGCGTTCGAAGCGGCCGTAGGGGTCGGTGTTGAAGTTGCTGTGGTCGATGGCGCCCTGCGCCACCAGCGGGTTGGCGGCCTGCATGAGCAGCGCGCGCCCCGCCGCCATGATGAGGAACGGCTCGCGCATCACGCGCCAGGTCACCGACCCGGGACCGAATAGACCCGCATCCGGCGTGGGGTCGGTGAGCGGTGAGCGGCGTGGCGCGAAGGGCATGGGTCCTGCGACTGCGCGGGTGATCAGACCAGGGCCGGGGACGCGCATCAGCCCAGTCGCCGCAACGTTGCTTCGAGGTGCTGCACGGCAGCTGTCCCATCAGTCGACATGCGCAGCACGTAGTGCAGCACGTCGCCTTCGACATCCATGTCCCGCTCCAGCATCGTGACGCGCTTCGCCGACGGCGCGATCTGCACGGAATGTGTGCGCAGCCTGAGTGTCGCACCGTCCCAGGCTCCGACCTCCACCTCAGCGACGCCGATGGGGTGCGCCAGCACCAGCTCGACGTCGTTGCCGCCGCAGGCACGCAAGTACCCGCTCTCGCCGTGCAACGGCCTGCCATCGTCCACAGCGCGCGTGCGCTGGCGGTACACGAGGTGCGGTTTGCCGGTGTGACGGAAGCTGCAGTGTTCCTCGTAGCGAAACGGGGCGCCGCCGGCCCACGACCCGACACCGGATCCCTCCCACTCCCCGATGAGCATGCGCAATTGCCCGAGCTCCGGGGACGCCGCCGGCTCGCTCACTTTCAGCAGTCTAGACAGCGCAGTGCGCGCTTCGGTGCTGGTCTGGCACCATCGCGGACTCGTGACCGAGGAGGAGCCGATCCGGCGCGTGCTCGTCGTCGTCGCCCATCCCGACGACTGCGACTTCGGTTGCGCCGCCACAACCGCGCTCTGGACGTCGCAGGGCATCGAGGTGATGTACTGCATCGTCACCGACGGAGAGGCTGGCGGCTCTGATCGTTCAGCGCCGAGGGCGGACGTGGCCCGGTTGCGCCGCCAGGAACAGACAGCTGCCGGCCAGGCGGTCGGCGTTTCGGACATCACATTCCTCGGCTTCCCCGACGGCCGGGTCACACCGTCGATCGAGCTCAGGCGGGACATCTCGCGGGTGATTCGGACCAAGCAGCCGCAGCGGGTCATGGTGCAGTCGCCACTGCGCAACTTCACCCGCATCTTCGCCAGCCATCCCGACCACCTCGCAGCGGGTGAGGCCGCGCTGTGCGCGGTGTATCCGGATGCGCGCAATCCGTTCGCCCATCCCGAGCTGCTGGCCGAGGGTCTCGAACCCTGGACCGTCGCTGAGACGTGGATCATGGGCGGTGCCGGCCAGACCGACCAGGTGGTGGACGTCACCGACACCATCGACCGCAAGCTCGAGGCGCTGCGCTGCCATCGCAGCCAGTACGACGACTGGGAGTCGCTCGAGGAACGCATCCGGACCTGGGCGTCGGCCAATGCGGCGGCAAGCGGCCTCGGCGAGGGGCGCAGCGCGGAGGTGTTCCAGCTGGTGCGGACGGGCTGACGCGATGAACGCCGCGTTTCCGGCGGCCCTCGCCGGCAGCGCCGACACCGCCCTCTTCCTCGCCCGGCGGTCCGGGATGTTCCGCAGCGCACCGGGAAGGGCCGCCGGCAGCGTCGCGTTCCTGGTTCTGTGGTCGACTCTCGCCACCCGGACCTGCTACGAGGCTGACGGTCCGCCGTCAGCTGCCACTCTCGCCCTTGCCGGGGTCGCGCTCAGCGGCAACCTGGCGATTCTGGCGGCGCACCTGCGCCGTGGCGTGGCCGCGCCCCGTATCTTCCTCGGCTCCGCGCTGAGCGCAGCCGTGCTGGCCGACTGCCTGCGCCGCCGCTGACCATGGCAACTATCCCCTACGGTGCCTGGCCGTCACCCCTCGGAGCTGCCGAGGTGGCGGCGGGCAGCGTGCGCCTCGCCGACCTCATTGCCGACGGCAACGACGCGTACTGGATAGAGGGGCGGCCTGCGGAGCAGGGCCGCTGCGTGGTGGTCCGGCGCCGGGGCGATCGGATCGAAGACGTGCTGCCGCCCAACCACTCGGCGCGGACCTGGGTCCACGAGTACGGCGGAGGTGCATTCGCGGTCTCCAACGGCCGCGTCTGCTTCAGCAACGCCGGCGACGGACGGCTGTATCGCATCGAGGACGGGCGCGCCACGCCGCTGACCCAGGCGAGCGACGGACTCCGCTTCGCCGACATGGTCTTCGACCCGGCGCGAGAACGCCTGCTGGCCGTCACCGAAGACCACCGGGGGTCTGCCGTGGTGAACCAGCTGGGCAGCGTCAGCCTGCGCAACGGGGAGGTCATCCGCTTCGCGTCGGGCCATGACTTCTACTCCAGCCCGCGGTTCAGCCCGGACGGCAGCCGCGTGGCCTGGCTCTGCTGGGACAACCCCAACATGCCCTGGGACGGCTGCGAGCTGTGGGTCGCCGGCCTCGACGGAGAGGGCGCTGCCATCGACCCGCTACTGGTTGCCGGTGGGATTGACGAGTCGATCTTCCAGCCTGAGTGGTCGCCGGACGGGGTGCTGCACTACGTCTCGGACCGCAGCGGCTGGTGGAACCTGTACCGCGACGCAGCCGGCGGCGGCGAGAACCTGCTTCCCATCGACGCGGACTGCGGCGTGCCGGCCTGGGTGTTCCGCCTGACGACGTACGCGTTCCTTGCCGACGGGTCTGTGGCGGTCGGCGGCGCCCGCGAGGGGGTCTGGGAGCTGTGGATCGTCGACGCCGCTGGAAGGAAGCGGAAGCTGGAAGTGCCCTTCACGGACATCGACGGCGCCGTGGTCGCCTCCGGTCCTGAGCTGCTGCTGCTGGCGGGCGGCCCGGCGCTTCCCACCAGCGTGGTGAGCGTCGACCCGCAGTCCGGCCAGAGCGAGGTGCTGCGCCGGTCCAGCGAGGTGGCAGTCCCTGACGAGGTGCTGTCGGTGGCACAGCCCATCACCTTTCCCGGCCAGGGCGGCGCCACGGCGTACGCCTACTACTACCCGCCGCGCAACCACCGTGTGGACGCGCCGCAGGGCGAGCTGCCCCCGCTGCTGGTCAGAGCGCACGGCGGGCCGACGTCCGCCACCACGCCGGCGCTCAGCGCGTCGGTGCAGTTCTGGACCAGCCGCGGGTTCGCCTTCGTCGATGTCGACTACGGCGGCAGCGTGGGCTACGGCCGGGAGTACCGGCGGCGGCTGAACGGGCAGCAGGGCATCGTCGACGTGGGCGACTGCGTCGCCGCGGCCCAGCACCTGGCGCGCACCGGGGCGGCGGACCCTGAGCGGCTGCTCATCGAGGGTGGCAGCGCGGGCGGTTACATCGTGCTGTGCGCCATGACCTTCCACAACGTCTTCGCCGCTGGCGCGAGCCTGTTCGGCATCTCGGACCTCGAGCTGCTGGTCGCCGACACGCATAAGTTCGAGGCGCGCTACTTCGACCACATGGTGGGGCCGTACCCCGAAGAGCAGCGGCGCTACCACGACCGCTCGCCTATCCATTTCATCGACCAGGTGCGCAAGCCGCTGCTGCTGCTGCAGGGGCTCGACGATCCCATCGTCCCGCCCAACCAGGCGGAGACCATGGTGGTGGCGCTGCGCGAAGCGGGCCGGGTGGTGGCGTATGTCGGCTTCGCCGGCGAGCAGCACGGCTTCCGCCAGGCGGCGAACATCCAGCGCTCTGCCGAAGCGCAGCTGCTGTTCTTCCGGCGGGTGCTGGGCATCGAGGCTGAGGAGCAGCTTCCCCCGCTCGACATCGCCAACCTCTCCTGAGCCGCTCGACAGCAGCGCTTCCCACACAACGGCTGCAGCATGCCCGTTGCCCTGAAGGTAGTTAGCCTATATAATCATTTCATGAGCCTCGCCACCGCGCCGGAGACATCCGTCGACCTGGCCAACCGCCTGCGGCCGGTGCTGCTGCACATCAACCGTCACCTGCGCCGCGAGGCGCATGCGCAGGGCATCTCCCCGGGGCAGATCTCGATGCTGTCGGCGATCTGCGACCGGCCGGGAATCGGCGTTGCGGAGCTGGCGGCGCGTGAGGGCATGTCGTCGCCGTCGGTGAGCGTGCACCTCGACCGTCTGGAGGCAGCTGGGTTCGTCACCCGGCTGCGGGAGGAGGACGGCGACCGGCGCCGGGTCGGTCTCACCGTCACGCCCAAGGGCAGCCGCGTGCTCCGCACCGTTCGCTCGCGCCGGACGGCATGGTTGTCGTCGCAGCTCGAGGCGCTCACCGAGGACCAGCGTCAGCTGCTGTCCGCCGCCGTTGAACCGCTGAGGGCGCTGGTGCACCGCCAGTGAGCCTGGGAGTCTCGGCAGCTTCGGCGAGGACCTTCGCCAGCCTGCGCCGCCACCGCAATTACCGGCTCTACTTCGCCGGTCAGACGATCTCCATCAGCGGCACGTGGATGCAGAACGTCGCCCAGGCGTGGCTCATCGTCGAGCTGACGCATTCGCCGCTGGCTGTCGGCTTGCTCGCCGTGTGTCAGTTCGGGCCTTACGGCCTGCTCGGGCTGTTCGGCGGCACCGTGGCGGACCGCGTCAACCAGCGCGCCCTGATGATCGGCACGCAGACCGCGTACATGCTCACCGCCGGAGCGCTCGCCGGACTTGCGCTGTCGAACCATGCGGCTGTGTGGGAGGTGTATGTGCTGGCCGTGGCATACGGCTGCATCACGGTGCTGGACACCCCGGTGCGCCAGTCCTTCACCATCCAGATGGTGGGGCGTGACGAGCTGCCCAACGCGATAGCCCTCAACTCATCGCTGTTCAATGCGTCGCGCATCGTGGGCCCGGCCATTGCCGGCGTGGTGATCGCAGTGGCCGGTGTGGGGCTGTGTTTCCTGGTGAACGCGCTGAGCTTTCTCGCAGTCATCGCCGCGCTCGTCCTGATGCGCGAGAGCGAGCTGTACACGGTGGGCCGCGCCACCGGCCGCAACGTGCTGCGCGGCGCCGGCGAAGGATTGGTGTTCGCCTGGAACCACGACGTGATCCGCCGCGTGCTGCTGATGATGCTGGTCATCGCCACGATCGGCATCAACTTCAACGTGCTGCTGCCGGTGCTGACGTCGAAGACGCTCGACGCCGGGCCGCAGGTGTTCGGCATGCTGTCGGCCGTGTTCGGCGCAGGCGCGCTCGCCGGCGCGCTCATGTCGGCGTCCCTGGGAAGGGCGAGCATGCGTCTCCTGCTGGCTGCCGCTGCAGTGTTTTCCGCCATGGAGCTGGTGCTCGCGCCCCTGCACACGGTGTGGGCGGTTGCTGTCGTCCTCCTCGCCACAGGCGT
>JAFAJR010000097.1 GCA_019236085.1 Candidatus Dormiibacterota bacterium | reverse complement strand
GACGATGAAATCGGTGCGGACACGTTCCTGATCCGCGAGGCTCGCCGCCATCTGGTTGAAGGATTCAGCGACGGCGGCAACCTCTGCAGCGCCGCCCCGCGGGATGCGCACGGCGTAGTCGCCATCCGAGATGCGACGTGCCAACGTTTTCATGTGCTCCAGCGGGCGGGCGATGCGCCGGGCCAGGACAATGCTCACGCATGCGGTGACCACCGCGGCGACACCCGTCGCCACAGCAAAAATCGTGGCCACGCTCTGGTCGAACATGTCCTGCGCGGCGACCGCCGAGGAGCCGGCATGCACCATCAGGTGCTCGAAGGTGGAACGCGCGACGATAAGAATGCCGACAGCGACGACTCCCATGGCGACGGCCGCGGCTGCGACCGCGGCTGCCGTGATGCGTATGGCGAGACCGCTTGGCTGACGGGTCGATGCACGCATCAGGAAACGCATGCCCGATACCCCGCCCCGCGCACTGTCATGACATACCGGCTGCTCGACGAGGCGTCGCCGAGCTTCTCCCGCAGCCGCCCGACGTGCACGTCGACGGTACGCTCGAATGCGTCACCCGGCGCGTCGCCGTACATTGCATCCAGCAGCGCCTGCCGCGACAGCACCCTGCCGCCGGCCGCGACAAGCGCAGCGAGGATGCGGAATTCCGTGGCGGTCAGCGCCACAGGCTTGCCGGCTCGGGTGACAGCAAACCGGTCGAAGTCGACGACCACGTCGCGCAGCACCCCAGGCGCGCGGCGGGACGGGCGGGCGAGTGTGCGGCGCAGCACCGCCTTGATGCGGACCACGAGCTCGGCGGGCGAGAAGGGCTTGGCGAGGTAGTCGTCCGCGCCCTCGCTCAAGCCGAAGACACGGTCGGTGACCAGCCCGCGCGCCGACAGCATGACGACTGGGACCGCTGACGTCTCGCGTATCCGGCGCAGCACGGTGAACCCGTCGACCTCCGGGAGCATCACATCGAGGACAACGAGCTTCGGGGCTGAGTCGTGCACTGCGCGGATCGCCGTCTCGCCATCACCTGCCTGGTTCACGCGGAATCCCTCGCGCTCCAGATAGGCGCGGACGAGGGACACGATTTTGGGGTCGTCGTCCACCACGAGGATGGGCGCGGCAGCTTCGGCCACAGGAGCATCCACCCTAGCTGCCGAGTGTGTCGAAACCATGAAGCCGCGGCTCCTCTCAGCGAGACCGGCCATCGCTCAGAGACGCCGACAGCAAGCGGCGCCCCTGGTCGTGGAAGCCGCGGCGTCGATACCAGTCGGTGAGGGCATGTCGCGTGTCGCCCGCAGCATCGACCACGACGTCCACCACCTCGCATCCATACGCCCTGGCCCACGACATGACCTCGTCGACGAGCATCGCGGCGACACCGTGAGATCTGTGTTCGGGGAGCACGTAGAGGTCCTGGAGTTCGGCCACGAGGTTGTGTTCCAGGCCTGGAGTGCTCGTGGCCACCGCGAAGGCGACGGCGCGGCCCTCAGATTCGGCGAGGAGCACACGTGCAGCCGAGGAGTGGATGAGCATTGCGAGATTGGCGCGAATCGACTCCGGCGGCGTGGCGAAACCCTCTTCGGCGTAGAAGCGCGCCGCAAGCGCAGCCAGCTGGTCGATGTCTGCTGCGCCTGCACCGCGCACCATCCGAGAACTGTTCATGCGTCATTCTGGACCGCACCCCGGCCTTCGACCGCGCGGTGGTAGCGTGCCCTCAGACGATGCCCCTGCATCCCGACACGCTCGCCATCTCGATGGGGAGGCCCCCGGTCGTCCCCGACGGACCGCTCAACATCCCCATCACCCCGGCCTCGGCGCTGCACCCCGGCGGCTCATCGGGCTATGCCAGGGATGGTCATGCGCCATGGATCGCGCTGGAAGAAGCGATCGGCAGCCTGGAGGGTGGGGACGCCGTCATCTTCTCCTCGGGCATGGCCGCTGCCAGCGCTGTCATGCAGCTCTTCCCACGAGACCCCGTGGTGGTCGCCCCAACGGTGGGATACATCGACGTCCGGGAGGGCCTGTCACACCTGCGCGCCGAGGTCCGTTGGGTCGATCTCACCGACACAGACGCTGTGCTCGCCGCGTGCGACGGCGCCGGCGTGCTCTGGATCGAATCGCCAACCAATCCACTCATGGGGATTGCCGACGTGCCACGGTTGTGCGCCTTCGCACGCAGCCACGGCCTGTTCTCTGTCGTGGACAACACCTTCTGCACGCCGCTGCTGCAGCACCCGCTGGCGCTCGGCGCCGACGTTGTCATCCACAGCGCCACCAAGGCAATCGGCGGCCATTCCGACCTTCTGCTGGGAGTCGCTGTCACCACCAACACCGATCACCGTGCGGCGTT
>JAFAJR010000324.1 GCA_019236085.1 Candidatus Dormiibacterota bacterium | reverse complement strand
GTCGAGGTGCTCGACCGCGAGGAGGCCGCCAGCGTGGTGGCGACGCCCATCGACGACGTGGCGCCCGAGGTGGAGCCGCCGGTGCCCGCCGCGCTCATCGCCGAGCAGCGCTCACCGCACACCGATGTGTCGTCCATGTCGCTCGACGCCCGCGAGCTGGTGGCGGGACTGCTCGACCGCTGGGAGCGCACCCTCGAGCAGCGCATCTACGCCGAGCAACGGCAGCGCTTCGAGGCCGAGCTGAACGCACGGCAGAACCTGGTCAAACAGCTGCAGCTCGAGCTGCAAGCGGTTCGCGCGGAGAACGCCGCGTCGCTGGCGGACCGTGATCGCCGCATCGCCGACGGCGACAGGACTGTCGTGCAATTGCAGCGAGACCTCGCAGAGGCGCGCGAGGTGGCATCCCGGCGGCGCTGGTTCTTCCGCCACTGACCGAGCCGGCATTCGAGTGAGGCGGCGCCGTGGCGGGTGACGCGGTCGCGGAGGTCAAGGCGCGTGTCGACATCATCGATGTCGTGGCCGCGTATGTGCAGCTGCAGCGGAGCGGCCGCGAGTACAAGGGGCTCTGTCCGTTCCATGCCGAGAAGACGCCGTCGTTCACCGTCAACCGCGAGCGGCAGGTGTGGTATTGCCACGGGTGCGGTGAGGGAGGCGATGTGCTGTCCTTTGTGCAGCGCATCGAGCACATCGACTTCCCCCAAGCGCTCGAGATGCTCGCCGAACGGGCAGGGATCGAGCTGGAGCGCACGCGGGGCGCCGGGACCCGCGGCGCCGGCCGGCGGCGTCAGCGCATTCTGCAGCTCAATGCCCGAGCCCAGCAGTACTACGAGCACGTGCTCTGGTCGACGGCTGCCGGTGCACCCGGCCGAGCGCTGCTCACGGAACGCGGTGTCGACGAGACGCTGGCGCACAGCTTCGGGGTTGGATTCGCACCGGCAGGGGGAGCTAGCGGCGACGCGCTCTCGCGCTACCTGACGGCAAAGGCAGGCGCCGCCCCGGAGGAGCTTGTCGAGGCCGGCCTCGCACACCCGGTCCGCGGCTCCGCCGGACCGCGCGACCGTTTCCGCCAACGTCTGCTCTTTCCCTTCCGCGACGAGCGCGGCGCAGTGCTTGGTTTCGGAGGACGGGCGCTCGGCGACGCGGTGCCCAAGTACCTCAACACGCCGGAGACCTCCGTGTACCACAAGTCGCACTCGCTGTTCGGCATCGACCTGGCAAAGACGGTGATGGATCGCGAGCGGATCGCCGTCGTGGTGGAGGGCTATTTCGACGTCATGGCCGCGCATCGCGCCGGAGTGGCCAACGTCGTGGCCAGCAGCGGGACATCGATGACGAGGGAGCAGGTTAGGTTGCTCGCCCGGCGTGTCGAGAGCGTCACGCTCTGCTTGGACGGCGACGCCGCCGGACGGACCGCGGCATCGCGCGCCGTGGACGTCATAGCCGCGGAGGGGCTGGCCGCTCGTATCTGCGTGCTGCCGGATGGAGCGAAGGACCCGGACGACGCCGTGCGTTCCGACGCTGCCGGGTTCGTGAAGGCGCTTGCCGCAGCGCAGCCGGAGTGGCAGGTGCTCCTTGACGCGGCGCTGGGTGCAGCCGAAGGTGGCAGCGTCGACGCCCGGCGCAGCGCCGCGGAGCGCGCCATTGCAGTGCTGATGCGCATTCCGGAAGCGGCGGCGCGCGACCTGTACCTGCAGCAGGCGGCGCGGCGCCTCGACATCGGCGTCACTTCACTCGCCGAGGACCTGCGCACGGCGATGCGTGACGGCAGCAAGCGAACGCGCATCGTGGTGACCCCGGCGCCGTCTGCACCGGTGCCCGAGCCCGCGGCTGACACCGAACCCGATGTGCCGATTCCGCAGTGGGAGGCGTATCTCGGCAGCATCGTGGTGCACCGTCCCGCCCTCGCCCGAGCGCTGCGTGACGAGTACCACCTCGAGCCGGGGGAGCTGACACACCCGTCAGTGCGTCATCTGCTCGAGGTGGCCTCCGACACGGGCGACACCGCGTTTCCGCTGCACCGCTTGACGGGCAGCGACCAGCGCCACGCCGCCCGACTGCTTGTCCACGACGTG
>JAFAJR010000310.1 GCA_019236085.1 Candidatus Dormiibacterota bacterium | reverse complement strand
GCGCCTAAAAGAAAGCCGAGGAAGGCGCTCTAGTCGCTCAGCCGCCGTCCGTGACCACGCGGTCGCGTCCGGCGCGCTTGGCCGTGTAAAGGTTGCGGTCCGCCTGACCGAGAAGCGCAGCCTGTGTCCCGCGTTGCGGACCCACAGTTGTGCCGCCCACGCTCACCGTCACCGGCAATCCGGCGGTCAACGCCTGCCAGGGATAGGAGCGCACGTCGATGCGCGCCGCCTCCCAGCACTCGGCCGCTTCGTCGGCACTGACGTCGCGCAGCACCAGCAGGAACTCCTCGCCACCCACACGGGCGGCGAATCCCTCGTCGCCCACAGCATCGTCAAGGATGGCGGCGACACGACGTAGTACCTCGTCGCCGACAGAGTGCGACAACGTGTCGTTCACCCTCTTGAAGTGGTCGAGGTCAACCAGCGCTATCGCGAGGCCGCAGTTCCCCTGCACCGCCTCGCGAACCAATGAGGGCAGCTCGGTGTCCACGTAGCGCCGGTTGCGCAACCCGGTCAGCGCGTCGAGCATGGCCAGCTCGCGAAAGCGCTCCCCCTCGCGGCGAGCTTCCGCCACCTCGAATACAGCCTGCAGCGTGTGCGAGCGGGCCTCGCGCTCCGCGGAATGCAGCGCGATCGACTCGTCATGGAAGAGGCGCAGCTCTGCATACGCCTCGCGGTATCGGCCCTCAGTCGCGTACAGCTCGGCGAGCTCCTCCAGCACCTGCACTCGAACGTCTGCGAGCTGACGTTCGTCGCAGATCTGCAGGCAGCGCTGCAGCGCTCGGTGCGCACCGTCGAGGTCTCCCAATCCACGCAGCGCGGCGGCCGCGGTGCGCAGCAACTCTGCGAGCCCCTCGGTGGGGCGCGACTCCACGTCGGGATCGTCGGTGACGGCCCGCACAGCGTCCACAGCCTCGGCGTACTGACCCAGGCGAACGTGGGCATGAGCCAGGGTGTCGACGCATGCTGCATCCAGGGTGATCTCGTGCTGGGCTGCAAACGCCTTCATGCGCAATGCCAGCTGCATCGCACGGTCGGCGTTGCCTGCTTCGTCCTCCAACCAGGCGATGTCGTTCAGCACCTTCACCTGCAGGGCGTCGTCATTGATCTGTTCGGCCAGAGCCAGCACCGCGGCGTACCGGTCACGCGCGTCGTCGAAGGTGCGTAGGCGCAGCTGAGCCATCGCAAGCCCATGCAGGTGGTCGGCTCGCAGCCGCGGCAGCGCCGCTGCGCTCAACAGCTCTACCGCTCGCAGTGAGTGTTCCAGACCGGCGGCGAAATCGCCTATGCGATCGAAGAACATGGCGAGCAGCCGGTGGCTTCGTGCCAGGAGATGCGCGTCGTCGTGGGCCACCGCCCAGGTGTTGACCTGGCGCAGCACCTGGCCCCCGGCGGTCGTCTTGCCCATGCGCCCCAGCACATCGGCCTGCACCAGTTGGGCGCGCATCTCGAGGTCGACGGCGCCGATGCGCCGTGCGTCACGCTCAATGTCGACAGCCGGCGAGAAGGCGGCCGTGGGGTCGCTGACCGGGATAATCTCGAGCCGGTCGAGCTCAATCGACAGCAGCTCTCGGTCGACGCGACGGCGGGGGCGAGCATCGCCGCCGCGCGCCGCCGGCGCTGTGCCGACCGCCCCCGGTTTGGTCATGGCTCAGGATGAAGGCAAAGCGCTCCGGCTGCGACCCCGGGTTGGCGGACTGTGACCCAACGGTTGCGTCGGTCCTTCCGATTCGTGACGCATGAGCAGCGCGAGCTCGGCCTTGGACCGGACGTCCAGCTTGGCGTACACGCGAGAGAGGTTGGCCTCCACTGTCTTCTCCTAGAGGAACATGCGCTGCGCGATCTCCCGGTTCCGCAGACCGGACGCTGCGTGCTTGGCGATGTTCATCTCGGTCTGGGTGAGCTCCTGGGCGCTGCTGCGGCGGCTCGGCGTCTCGCTCACCGTGCTATTCTCGCTGCGCTGCAGCGGGCTGCAGGATGACGAGGGGGTTTGCGGGGCACGACCATATGAGCATTGCGCCTCCCCGGCGGAGGGATCGAAGCGTGAGCGTCGACGCGCCGCCGGATGTGGATGCCAAGCAGTCTCTTCCGCAGCGTATGGCGCGCATCGTCGCCGCCTCGCGCTCGCTCCCCACTGTGCTGGACGCCATCGTCGCGGCGCTAGTTGAAGCTGGATATCCGGGCACCGGTCTCACGCTGGTGAACGAGCGCGACGAGCTGTACATCGTTGCGTATGACGGCGAGCCCGACGAGGAGATCCTCGCGCTGCGGCTGCCGGTCGGCCGCGGCATCATGGGCAACGTCGCGGCCCAGCGACAGACAGCGCTGATCGTGGACCTCGACGCTGCGCAGAGTCCGGCACCCGCCAACCGCAGCGTCGGTGGTCATGCGCGGATGCGCTCGCTGCTTGCCGTGCCGATCGTGGCCGGCGACACGGTCGTCGGGGTTCTCGAGGTCGACAGCACGCAGCCCGGTCGCTTCGACGAGTCCGACCAGGCCATCTTCGAACAGGTCGCCTCTGTGATCGCCGGCGTGGTGCGTGACGTGGCGCCGATCGAGCTCGCCGGCGCCATGCTGCGCCGCCGCGTGGAAGAGGTGCTGGTGCTGGCCGAGACCACCCGCGCGCTGGCGTCGGTCACCGATGTGCAGGCCACATTCGACACAGTTGTGCGGTACGCGGCAATCGGCCTCGGCTGCCGCAGCGCGCTGCTGGTCAGCGCCGGCGCCGACCACGCGGTGGTGGTCGCGCAATCGCACAGCGTCGAAACTCCGCCGGCGCTCGCCGCGGTGAGCTCGTTGCCGTCGTTGCAGCGGGCGCTCGCCGGCGGCGTGGAATTCATGAGCGCAGAGGAGTGCGCGGAGTGGCTAGGCCCGACCGCCGAACAGACCAGCGGTCACGCGGTAGCTGTGGCGCCTGTGCATTCAGGCGACGAGTTCGAGGGCGCGATCGTGGCTCTGAGCCGCGACGGACGGGACTTCGACCTGGCACAGCTCCGTCTGCTCGAGGGTGTGTCCGATCTCGCGGCTCTCGCAATCGGCAACGCGCATCGGTATCAGCGGCTGGCGCGTGCAGCTGACACGGATGCCACCACCGGGCTCCTGACACGCGCTCGTTTCGAACGTGACCTCGCAACCCATGGAGGGAGCTCGCTCGCAGTGCTCTCCATCGACATCGACCGTCTGCGCGATACCAATGAAACCTACGGACACGAAGCCGGTGACGCGGTGCTGGAGCACGTGGCCGAGGCGTTCGACAAGCTGGTGATGGGCCGAGGCCCGGTTGCGAGAACCGGCGCCGACGAGTTCGCGGTCATGATCCCGGGCGCAACGGCTCACGACGCGACGGCGCTCGCCGAGGAGCTGCGAGCGTCGATGCATGGACTGGTGCCACCGTATGGGATGGTGCGCATCTCCATCGGCGTGGCGAGCGCTGACGACGGCTGTGATGCGCGAGCCGCGTGGAGCGCCGCCGATGCTGCGTTGCACCGCGCCAAACGCTGGGGGATGGACCGCGTCGAGGCTGCAGACGAGGAGGACGTGACGTCGGTCGTCGACATCGTCACCCGGTGGGACGACCACGTGACGACGCTGCTCGACGGTGAACCGCTGGAAACGGTGTTCCAGCCGATCGTGCGGATGCGCGATCGCGCGGCAATCGGATACGAAGCCCTGGCCCGGCCGTGGGGCGCCCCGTCCGACCTCGCCGTCGACGGTCTGTTCGCCGCGGCCCACAGGCGTGGACTGTCTCGCGAGCTCGACTGGCTTGCCCGCCGCACTGCCGTCCGAACGTACGCGTCACTCGCCGAACCGGCGTCGCTGTTCGTGAACTGCAGCGTCGCAGCACTGGTGCATCCGGTGCACGACGTCGACCAGCTGTTGCTGCTGCTGCAGTGGGTCGGCCTGCAGCCCGAGCAGCTGGTCCTCGAGCTCGATGAACGCGAACATGTCCGTCATCTGAAGCGGCTGGGAGAGGTGACACGGATATATCGCAACAACGGCATCCGGTTTTCCATCGACCACGTGGGTGAAGGACGCACCACGCTGCAGACGCTGGCGGTGGTGGAACCGGAGTTCGTGAAGCTCGGGCGCAGCCTCACAGCCGCGTCCGCGCAGCGCGGTCCGCGCTCGGCGATCAGTGCGGTGACTGCGTTCGCACATTCGAGTGGCGCCGTGGCGATCGCGACCGGCATCGAGGACACGGCTGTCGAGGACAGGCTGTGCGCCCTGGGTGTGGAGCATGCGCAGGGGTGGCTGCTGGGTCGTCCGAGCCGCCGTCTCGCGCCTGCCGCCGCGAGGTGACAGCGGCCTGACCGAGGTCGCCCGGTGTTTCCTGCTGTTGGGGTGTGTCGCTTTCGGCGGCCCCGCGGCGCACGTGACGCTGATGCGGCGCCTGCTGGTG